>JAUWJM010000039.1 GCA_030607715.1 Candidatus Aerophobota bacterium | reverse complement strand
TAATATCTCTTCTTAATTACATCCATACTTTTTAGAGCCTTTCCTGTTCCAATGGCTACACAAGAGATGGGATCTTCCGCCAGATAAGCTGATATTCCGGTTTCTTTTTCTACTAAAAGATCAAAATTTTTTAAAAGACTTCCTCCCCCGGTTAGAACAATTTTTCGATTTATTATATCCGCTGCTAATTCTGGAGGTGTTCTTTCTAAAACTGTTTTGACCCCACTTATAATAAAAGATAAAGGTTTGGATAAGATCCTGCATATCTCTTCCGCACTGACTTTAATTCTTTTGGGAAGACCGCTTATCAAATCTCTTCCCTTGACTTCTATTTCTTCACCTTTTTTAGGAAACGTAGCATAACCAATTTTTTGTTTTATCTGCTCAGCACTAATTTCTCCCAAGGCTACATTGTATTCTTTTCTTATATATCTCATGATTGCCTCATCCATTTTATTTCCCGCTATTCGAATAGATTCTCCAATCACAATATCTCCTAAAGAAAGAACAGCTATGTCAGTAGTTCCTCCACCCACATCTACAACCATGCTCCCTTCAGGTTTAGTTATATCTATATTTGCTCCTATAGCTGCTGCTTTAGGTTCTTCAATTAAGGAGATTTTTTTTGCCCCTGCATGCATGCCTGCATTTACTACCGCCCTTTTTTCTACTGAAGTACCTCCGGTTGGAATGCAAATCATAAGATAGGGATGAAAAAGTTCCCACCTACCACATATTTTCCTGATGTAGTATTTGAGTACACTCTCTATGATTTCATAATCATCAATTACTCCATCTTTCATTGGCCTAAGAGCTGTAATACTCCCAGGAGTTCTACCCAGCATTTCTTTAGCTTCACTTCCTATAGCCAAAATTTCTCCGGATTTACTATCCATTGATACCACTGAAGGTTCTTTAAAAACCACCCCCTTTCCCTCCACATATATTATAATGGTAGTAGTCCCAAGATCTATTCCAATTCTTTTACCCCTAAGAAGCATTTAACCCTCTTTTCTTCTTATCCTGGCTTTAAGCTGGGAAAGTTTTTCTTCTAATCTTTCGTATCCTCGGTCAATATGATGAATTTCAAAGATTTCACTTTCTCCTCGAGCTGCTAACCCAGCTAACACTAAAGCTGCTCCTCCTCTTATGTCGGAAGCTGTTACTGGAGCCCCTGATAGAAAAGGAACTCCCTCAACTATTATTCTTGAGTTCCCCTCCTCAATTTGAGCTCCCATTCGTCTCAGTTCAGGAACATGGGTAAACCTATTTTCAAAAATAGTTTCCTCTATCACACTTTTGCCTTTAGCCAGACAGGCCAAGGAAGATAATTGAGGTTGAAAATCTGTAGAAAAACCCGGATAAGAAAGAGTCTTTGCTCTAACAGGATTAATATCAGATTCTCTGGTGATTCTTATAGAGCTATCCAATATATCAATTTTTACTCCCATTTCCTTTAATTTTACAAGAAAAGTCCCAAGATGGTGAGGATTTCCTCCTTTTAGGGTGCCTTTTCCCTTACTAATAGCTGCAGCCATTAGTAAGGTTCCAGCTTCTATACGATCAGAGATAACAGAGTAATTAGCAGGAGAAATTTCCCTTTCCCCTTCAATTTTGATGAAATTAACTTTTTTCTCATCTATTTTTACCCCCATTTTCTTTAAAAAGTTAATCATGTCCAAAACTTCAGGGGTGCGAGAGGGATTTTCAATAGTGGTAGTTCCATTAGCTAAACAGGCAGCGAGAATTATATTTTCAGTGGCTCCAACACTTGGGAAATCAAAATAAATATTTGTTCCTTGCAGTCCTCTTTCAGCAATAGCTTCCACATATCCATGCTGTATTTTAATTTTTGCACCCATTTGATTTAGTCCTTTTAGATGCAGGTCTATGGGTCTTCTCCCTATATTGCAACCACCTGGCAGGGCTACTCGAGCTCTACCTGACCTGGCCAAAAGAGGACCTAAAATCAAAAAAGAAGCTCTCATTTTCCTTGTCAACTCATAAGGAGCCTCATATTGAGTAAGATACCCGGCGTTGATCTTTAGTTTTTCCCCCTCTCTTTCTACTTTAATTCCTAATCCTTTTAGGGATTCTCCCATAGCCTGAATATCAGTTAAGTGAGGAATATTTTCCAGATAACACTCTCCTTCTGTCAAGAGGCAAGCAGCCATAATGGGCAGAGCAGCATTCTTTGATCCGCTAACCTTAACTGTCCCTTCAAGAGGAATATCCCCTTTAATAACAAATTTTTCCATATAATTATTCCTTTTATTATTGCAAAGAGGGATCGATTATTATAATTTCCCCTTTTGACCTTAACTTTGTTATCCAGTCCTGAATAGTTTCTTCTATTCTTATTTGAAATAGGTAATTTTTAATTTTGTCACTCCACTCATTAAATAAAAATTCTTTTTTATCTTTTAGCTTAATAAAGCGGTAATAATCATCCTTAATTTTGAGCGTCTTACTTACTTCGCCTTTTTTTAGTTTTAAAATTTCTTCTCTTAAAGAAGGTTTTATCTGAAAGAGACTGAACCATCCTAAGTCCCCTCCTTCTTTAGCCTCTGGTGTTAAGGAAAAATTTTTTGCTAAAGTAGAAAAATCCTCTCCTTTTTCTACTAAGTAACTAACCTGCTGTGCTTTATCTTTTCCCTTGATTACAATTTGAGCTATTTGAACCTGTTTTAATTTTTCCTGATAATCTTGATAGAATAGTTCAATGTCCTTTTCCTCTTTTACCTTTTCTTCCAGATAATCTTTTAATTTTTGATAAAAGTCCTTTATTTCATCTTCCCGTATTTTAATTTCCTCTCTTACCTCACCTGCTTTTTGAGATAACAGTTTCTCCCGGAGAATTCGTCCCTTAAGTTTTTCTTTAAGTTCATTCAGAGATAGCTCTTCTTCTTTTAAAATTTGAAGAAACCTCTCTTCAGAAAGATTTTTTTTAATTTTTATAATCTCCTCCTCTACCTCAAGAGAAGAAACTTTTATATTTTTTTTCTCTGCCTCCTGCTCAAGCAAAAGGTTATCTATCATTTGTGAAATAATTTTTTTCTCTAAGTTTTTGTCCTCTTTTTTTAATTCTTTTCTAATAATGCGGATCTCTTTTTGCAGCTCACTTTCAGTAATTACCTTGCCATTTACTATAGCTATTACCCGATCTATTAATTCAAGGTGAGACCATCCAGGATTGAATTTAAAAAAAATAAAGATAAGATTTATTAAAAAAATTACCAGAAGAATTCTCTTCATCTTCGTTCCTCAACTTCGCCCATACGCATTAGCCCTTTGCCTTTTATTTATTATATCACATCTTTTATATTTTGTAAAATTTTCTTTAGGTTTATTAAAAATTCCTCTCCTTTTCCCTTGCACTCCAATATTAGATTTTTATTATCCAGAGGTAATGCTTGAATGTTAATTAAATTTTTTTTAATCTTTACTTTTTTTTCCTCGGTTAAGAGCAAAGAGGAAGGAAAACCAATCCAGATTTTAGAATTTCTCTTTCTTAAAGAGGTAGCACCAATGTCCTGAATTAATAGTTTTATCTCCAATAGATGAATAAGGTTTCTTGTCACACCGGGTAGAGGGCCGTAGCGATCTCTTAGCTCTTCCTTAAATTTTAGGAGATCTTCTTCGTTTTTAATCTCCCCAGCCTTCAGATAAATATCCAATCTTTGCCTCGGAAAGGTCACATAATAAGAAGGAATTCTTCCTTCTATTTCCAAATCAAGATCAATGGGAAAGGAAGGTTTAACTTTTTCTCCTTTTAATTTTTTAATTTCCTGGGAAAGAAGTTTAGAGTACAGAGTAAAGCCAACGGCAGCTATATGCCCATGATGCTCTTTTCCCAAAAGATTTCCTGCTCCTCTAATTTGAAGGTCTTCCATTGCTATACGAAATCCAGCTCCAGAGCCTTTAAATTGATTGATAATTTGGAGTCGCTCCTTGGCTTTTTCAGTAAGCAATTTAGCAGGGGTAAAAAAGAAATAAGCATATCCTCTTCTTCTTCCTCGTCCCACTCTTCCTCTTAGTTGATAAAGGTCAGCTAAACCAAATTGTTCAGCTCTTTCCACAATTAAAGTATTTACATTGGGCATATCTATTCCTGATTCAATAATGGAAGTACATACTAAAATATCGTATTTATGATTTAGAAAATCTCTCATTGTTTTTTCCAACTCTTTTGGAGGGAGCTGACCATGAGAGACAGCGATATTTGACTGGGGAATCATTCTCTTTACCTTATCAGCAATTTGGTTAATTCTCTTAACTGTATTGTATAGATAAAATTCCTGTCCTCCCCGATCCTGTTCCATCTTAATAGCTTTTTTAATTTGCTCTTCATTGTATTCAGTTACTTGAGTTCTCACATTGAGTCTTTCCTCAGGAGGTGAAAGAATGGTACTTAATTTACGAATTCCCGTTAAAGCCATGTAAAGAGAACGAGGAATTGGCGTAGCAGTTAAGGTTAAAACATCCACAGTACTGCGCAGCTCTCTTAATTTTTTCTTCTGTTTCACTCCAAATCTTTGTTCCTCATCGATGATTACCAGTCCCAGATCCTTAAAGTTAACATCATCTTGAATTAGTCTGTGAGTTCCAATAATAATATCAACTTTACCCTTTTTTAAATCCTCAATTATTTGTTTTTGCTCTCCAGGTGATTGAAATCGTGAGAGCATCTCTATATTCACAGGATAGGCAGCCATTCTTTCTTTAAAAGTTCTGTAGTGCTGTTCAGTAAGTATGGTGGTGGGAACTAAAACTGCTGTTTGTTTGTTATCCATTAAAGCCTTAAAACTTGCCCGGATAGCTACTTCAGTTTTTCCATAACCAGCATCTCCACAGATTAGTCTATCCATAGGGAAAGGATCTTCCATATCTTTTTTTGCCTGCTCTGCAGCTTTTAGCTGATCCGTAGTTTCCCGATAAGGAAAAGAAGCTTCAAATTCCAGTTGCCACTCTACATCAGGAGAAAAAGAATGTCCATGAACTACCTTTCTTAGAGAGTATAATTTTAAAAGAGAGGAAGCTAATTCCTGAGTGGCTTTTTTAACTCTTCTTTTTACCCATTCCCATCTTCCTCCTTCCAAACTATAAATTGGGGGAGGATTATTGGAATCACCAATATATTTATGCAGACGGTCAAGCTGATTGAGGGGCACATAAAGCTTATCAGATCCCTTATAATTAATTTGAAAATAATCATATTTTTTCCCCTTTATTTCAAGAGTGGTAATTCCTTTGAATGTCCCAATCCCATAGTCTATTTGGACCACATAGTCACCTTCCTGAAGTTCTGTCCATCTTTTAATAACTCTGGTCTGGGGTTGAGGGGCCCATCTTTCTCTCCTTTCCCGATACCTTCTAAAAATGTCCTCATCACTGATAAAAACATCTTTTGTTTCTTCTAAAACAAAACCTTTCTGAATATCCCCTGTGCTAATAACAGGAGAAGGAATCTTATCAAGAAAAGAAAGTTTTTTCTTTAAATAAATCTGTATTCCTTTTTCTGAAATAATTTCTTGAAGTCTTTGTGCCTGTCCATCAGTAGAAGTGAGTATCGTTATCTGGTAGTCTTTTTCCTCCCATTTTCTAATATCCTTGACTAATAAATTGAGATTGCCCCGATAGGAGCTAAGAGAAGAGGAAGAGACAGCTAAAATTTCCTTTGGCTTTATCCATGAGGTTTTCTGAGGTAAAGTGGAAAGGTAAAGATGGGGTCTTTGTAAAAGTAAAGAGATTAATCTCTGATTAAAAATTTTCTTTGCCTCTGCTTCAAAGGGTTCATCCAATATTAAAAAGTAAGAGGAGGGAAGAACTTCAATAAAGGGGAAAGCCTCCTCTTTTTCTCCTTTAATTAAAGAAGATTCGTCCTGAGAAGATATGATAACTTCTTCTCTCTTCCTGATAGAAAGTTGATTTAAAGGGTTAAATTCTCGAATGGATTCTATTTTTTCATCTAAAAGTTCAACTCTTACAGGATTAGAGTGCAGGGGTGAGTAAAAATCAATTATTCCACCTCTTACTGAATAATCTCCTTTTTCTTCTACCAGAGGAGAAAATTCATACCCTCTTTGTTCTAGCCATTTTAAAAGACTCTTACGAGATATACTTTCCCCTCTTTTAACTATAAGATTATCCTTTTCTATTAAATTCAGGGAGGGAACTTTCTGGAGAAGAGTAGATAGGGGAGTTATTATCAGGATTTTATTCTTTTTTTGCAATTGGTAAAAGATTTGATACCAGGGGGTGGATGAGTTTTCTTTTTTAAGGGGAAGAAAAAAAACACTTTCTTTTGTGCAGAAGGTAAGCAAATCACGGTAGATATTTTTTGCTCTTAGTTCATTAACAGTAAGGTAAAGCAAGGAAGAGGAGAGTTTTTTCCACAATAAAAATACCCCATAGGCTTTAGCTTCCGGGACTAACCCATATAGCCAAAGGGGATAATTTTTCTCATTTTTACCGTGTAAAAATTTCTCAGCCTTAAGGAGAATCACTTACAACTTTTTCCCCTCCTTTAATTTCTTTCCTAAAGATTCGAGTAGTTGATCCATTTCTCCGTTTAAGATTTCTACCAGATTGTACAAAGTTAAATGAACCCGATGGTCGGTCACTCTATTTTGAGGAAAATTGTAAGTGCGAATACGTTCTGATCTTTCTCCTCTTCCAATTTGAGCTTTTCTCTGCTGAGAGATTTCATTTTTCTGTTTCTCCTCTGTTTCCTGGAGTAGTTTAGATTTTAAGAAGCGCATTGCTTTAGCTTTGTTTTGGTGTTGAGAACGTTCATCCTGGCACTGAACCACAATTCCTGTGGGAATATGGGTTATTCTTACCGCTGAATCGGTAACATTTACGTGTTGTCCACCTGCTCCACTGGAATGAAAGGTATCTATACGCAAGTCATCATTATTAATATCTATTTCAATATCTTCAGCTTCAGGAAAAACAGCTACTGTTACAGTAGAGGTATGTATTCTTCCACTTGATTCAGTTACTGGAATTCTCTGGACTCTATGAACACCTCTTTCATAGAGAAGAGTTGAAAAGGTATCTTTTCCCTCTACTGCAAAGATAACCTCCTTAAAGCCACCCCTATCGGTGGGGTGTGAATGAATATTCTCAATTTTCCATCCTTTATTTTCTCCAAAGCGGAAATACATTTTATACAGATCAGCAACAAATAAAGCTGCTTCTTCTCCACCTGCTCCTGCTCTAATTTCCATAATAGCGTTTCTATGAGAAAATTTATCTGAATTAGAAAACATTGAAAGAATCTTTTTCTCAAGGTTTTGCATTTGGAAAACAATTTTTTCTTTTTCTTCCCGGGCTAATTTTTTTATTTCTTCATCCCCTTCTTCCTCAATCATCCCCTCCATCTTCTCTACTTCTTTTTGAAGGTCCTTATACTGTTGCCATAAGGAAACTATCTCCTCTAATTCTTTCTGTTCCTTACTATATTTTTGGAGCAGTTTTACATTACTTAAAACTTCAGATTGGGAAAGACGCCTATTAAGTTCCTTATACTTAATTTCTGTTTTTTCCAATTTTTTAACTTGTGCATCCGGCATCAATTTTTATCTTCCTCCAGCTCAATGTTCCAATAGGCAAAATCAAGAAATTCTTTCCAATCTTTCTGCTTCATAAATTCTGAAAAACTATGTTTAACAAAAGTTTTCCAACTTGGTTTTTTAGGTTTTCTAATGAGACTCATCTCTGCTTCACGTAAAGTTTTACTACCTTTTCGTATGTTACAACGTATACAGGAACAAACTACATTACCCCAGGTATTTTTCCCCCCCTGGGATAAGGGAAGAACATGGTCTAAATTTAGTTGCTCTGACCTTAACCTCTTTCCACAGTACTGACAGGTATTGTTATCCCTTTTATAGATGTTTTTCCGAGTAAATTTTACCTCGCGAGGAGATAGTTTATCATAAAGCAAGAGAACAATTGCTCGAGGAATTTTTAATTTGAAGCTAATAGTGCTGATAAGATCATCTCCTTTAGAAAAACCTTCAGAAAAATCTCTCCAGTCCTCAAAACCAAAAGTATAAAAAGAGCCTCCCTCTTTTAAGACCACCTCGGCATGTCTTAAGTAAAGCAGGCAAAGGGCCCTTTTAACTGAACAGATATCTGTTATTTGCCAGAGCTTATTTAAAACTAAAACACTACTGTTAAGCGCTTCTGTATACATTAGTTTTCAACTTTAAATTAGTTTGTTGAGTTTATAATAATAAAAAATTTTGCTTTGTCAAGAATTAACAGAATTGCGGATGAAAAACTTTTGGTAGGCAACACACTTGAAAATTAAGAACTAATAGAGCATTTTCATAGCAGTCCTTACCTCTTTTAAAGTAGAGGAGGCTACAGCTTCAGCCTTTTCTTTTCCTTCCTTAATGATTTTATATAATATCTGCTTTTCTTCTTTAATTTGATCTCTTTTCTCTCTAAAAGGAGCTAAAGTTTTAATAAGAATTTCGGCTAAGTTAACCTTGCAGGTAGTGCAGGGAAGTTTTCCTTGCTTACATTTTTGAGAAATTAACTCCAGATCTTCTCCCAATTTCTGACCAAAAATTTTGTGGTAGTTATAAACATTGCATTTTTGAGGATGTCCTGGGTCACCTAAGTATATCTTTTCTGGATCGGTAAACATTCTCATAACTTTCTCTTTAATTACCCTGGGCTCCTCACCTAAAGCAATGTAGTTATTAAAGGATTTGCTCATCTTTTTTTCACCATCCGTTCCCAGAATTCTTGGACTTTTGGTTAAAAGAGGTTCAGGTTCCGGGAAAACCTTGCCATAGAGATAATTGAATCTGCGAGCTATTTCTCTGGAGATTTCCAGATGGGGAAGTTGATCCTCTCCCACAGGGACTCTGTTAGCCTTATAAATAAGAATATCAGTTGCCATGAGTACAGGATACCCTAAAAGACCGTAGTTAGTCTCACTACTCATACCCAGTTTTTCTTTATATGTGGGACAACGTTCTAACCAGGGAAGAGGTGTAATCATAGATAAAAGTAGATGAAGCTCAGCATGCTCTGGAACGTGCGATTGAATAAAAAGAGTGGACACTTCCGGGTTTAATCCTGCAACTAACCAATCAATTAAAACTTCCTCAATATCCTCATAAATCCGAGTAGTATTACTGTGATCAGTAAGGGCATGCCAGTCAGCTACCATAAAGAAACACTCATACTCACTCTGCAGTTTTACCCAATTACTGAGCGCCCCTAAATAGTTTCCTAAATGCAATTTCCCTGTTGGTCTCATTCCACTTAAAATGCGCTGTTTACTCATTTCAATTTTTTCCTAACTATTTAGCCACTGATTTACGCAGATGAAGACAAAAAAATGAAATTCTGTCCAAAAATTTATTAATTTTTTTATTTAAAGTCGGGACGACCGGATTCGAACCGGTGACCTCTTGCGCCCCATGCAAGTGCGCTAATCCAGGCTGCGCTACGCCCCGTAAAAGTTATTTAATCTTACTCCAATGCTTTTAATATCTCTTTTAACTGTTCTCTTAACCACCCTATATTAAGATCATCTTTTTTTTTCTTTAGCTCCTTTTGAGCTCCCTGAATGGTAAATCCGTTCCTATAAAGTAAATTTTTAATTAAAAGGATCTGTTCTATGTCTTTTTTTTGATATCGTCTGTGTCCACCCCTGCTTTTCTGAGGATGAAGGGAGGTAAATTTATTTTCCCAAAAACGCAGCACGTAAGGAGGTAAACCCGTAATTTCACTAACTTCTCCTACGGAGAAAAAAATCTTTTCTGGAATTTCTCTTTTTTCCACTTAGAGTTTTTCCCCTTAGAGTTTGTCTACCTTGCCTATTTTGTTTACTAATAGGCAAGGTAGAGGTAAATATTTCTCCCTAGAGAACCTTTTCTCTTAGATTCTTTCCAGGCTCAAATTTAGGAACACTTTTTGCTGGAATCTGTATCTCTTCCCCTGTTTGAGGGTTTCTTCCTCGTCGAGATTTTCTGGTCATTACCCTAAAACTGCCAAATCTTACCAGGGTAACTTTATCTCCATTGGCTAAAGAATCAACAATAGCCGAAGTTACTGCATCTATTGCTTCCCTGGATGCCTTTTTGGTTAAACCAGTTTGCTTAGCCACCACCTCTACTAATTCAGTTTTGTTCATTTATATTACCCCCTTTATAGATATTGTTTCCCTGTAACTATACCTTATTTTTTATTTTTGACAAGGAAGTCATTCTTTCTTTATCTTTATTTTCTGTCCTAATTTGTTTTCCTGACCCAAGAAAAGTCGACGTAGATTAGATTGATGTTTTATTATAATCATTCCAGCTGTGAGGGCACTTAAAAGTAGATAAGTTATTAATTGATTTCCAAGGTGAATCCAGATAAAGAAAGGAAGAGCTATGGCAGCAGCTATAGAGCCAAGAGAGACGTAACGAGTGAATCCTATTACTGCTACCATTGTTATTAAAGAAAAGAGGAAGGGCAGGGGAGTCAGAGATAAAAAAACACCAGCTGAAGTAGCTACCCCTTTCCCTCCTTTAAATTTCAGGAAAAGAGACCAATTATGCCCAACTATTGAAGTTAATCCACTTAGTCCTTTAATTAGGTGCGGATCAGTTGGAATAAAGGAAGAAAAAAAACTTCCCATATAAACGGAACCTGCTCCCTTACCTATGTCCCCTGCAAGAGTAATTAAAGCCGGGATTGTTCCCGTAACTCGAAGGACTTTGGTGAATCCAATGTTTCCACTACCAAACTTTCTTATATCGAGACCTTTTAAGAGTTTACTCACAACATACCCTGTAGGGAAGGAACCCAACAGATAACTTCCCAATAAACAAAGCAAGAATACTAACATTTATTTACCAAATCCTTGCCTTAATTTTTCTTTGATCTTTTCTTCTATAAAATCACCCATCACAATTTTCTCATCATCTGATGTTAGAGCGTTAACCCCATTTTCTTTTTGATTCTCTTTTTCCTTTAATTGTCGCACACTCAATCTGATTCGCCTTTTTTCTCTATCTATTTCCACAATTTCTGCACTTATCTTCTCTCCCACAGAAGTAACCTTATTTGGATGGCGAACGTATTCACTGTCCAGTTCAGAAATATGGATAAGTCCATCTATTCCCGGCGCTAATTTTACAAAAACACCAAAGTTAGTTATCTCCTGAACTATCCCAGGAACTGTATCTCCCACTTGATATTCCTGTAATAGTTTCTCCCAGGGATCAGGTTGAATTTGTTTTATGCCCAGAGCCATTCTTTTTTCAACATCCTTTACATCCAGTACCTTTACCTTTACTATCTCCTCTACCCGTACCACTTCCTTAGGATGAGATATGCGTTTGTCCCATGATAAATCTGATATGTGAATAAGTCCCTCCAATCCCTCTTCAATTTCTACAAAAGCACCGAAATTAGTAAGATGAGTAACTTTTCCTGTTACTAAAGATCCAATTGGGTATTTTTCTTTTACTATAGACCAGGGATCAGGCCTGGTTTGTTTTATTCCCAGAGATATCTTGGACTTCTCTTTATCCAGTTTTAGTACCTTTACCTTTACTATCTTTCCCACACTCACTACCTTGTGAGAATCTTTCACCCAGCCCCAGGAAAGATTTTCAGGATGAATTAAACCATCAATTCCACCTAAATCTACAAAAACTCCAAATTTAGTTATAGAACTCACTCTTCCAGTAACTATTTTTCCCTCTTCCAGACTGGTGAGAATCTTTTCCTTTCTTTTTTCTTTTTCCTCCAATTGGAGGAATTTTCTTGAAACTACTATATTTTTGGAATTCTTATTTAACTCAATTACTCTAACCTTTAGCGAATTTCCCATATACTTTCTTAAATCCTTGTTTCTTTTTAAACTGACATGAGAGGCAGGAATAAAGCAACTTAAAGAACCCAAAGTAGCTAACAATCCCCCTTTTATTATTTTGCTTACCATTACTGTTAATGGTTTTTCTTGCTCAAAAGCCTCAGAAAATTTTTCCCAGCTGAGACGAAAATCAGCTTCCTTTTTAGATAAGAGAAGATTTCCTGAAATTTTTTTTTCAATTACACAAACATTCATCTCTTCCCCCACCTGGGGAACTTTTTGAGGCTTAGATTGGTATTCTGTCAAAGGCATAAAACCTTCCGATTTTGTTCCCACGTCAAGCAAAACCCCGTCTTTAGCTATTTGTACAACTTTTGCTTTTATTATATCTCCCTCTTCAAATGGTTTAGGATTTTGATACTGATTAATCATATGCGAAAAATTTTCTTTCTTTTTACCTTTGGAAACGGCAGATACTTCTTCTTTTACTTCTTCTTTTACTTATTCTTTTAATTCTAAATTTAATTCTTCTTTTACTTCTTCTTTAAAATCTTATTTTAAATCTTCTATTAATTCTTATATAAATAAT
>JAUWJM010000157.1 GCA_030607715.1 Candidatus Aerophobota bacterium | reverse complement strand
TAATTCACCAGCAAAAGTTTGGCGAAACCAATTACTTATCTCTTGGTAAGTTTTCTTTAACTTATTTTTTGTAAATTCAGTATCAGGAGCAAGTAGTATAAAACGTCCTCCGGCATCCATTAAATTACAGACTAATGAAATATTCATCTCATAAAGTAAGTAATGAATACTAACCTCACCTAAAGTAGCTATATAAAAAGAACGGGCCCTTAAAAGTTTACTCACTCCTTTAGTATTGGTATGAGAAAGATTAAAGATATATTTCTGGATACCACTTAAATCCCCCCCTATCAAAAGGAACTTTTTAACATCTTTATTTCTAATAGAGGTTTTATCTATGCTATTTGTTTGTTTATGAAATTCATATAAACATCCAGCAATTGCTGCTGTCGTTTTTGAGTGATCAAAAAGAGATATATTAGGCAAATCAATAGTTGAGCTAGGAATACACCATGTATATTTCTTTAATATATACAGAAGAGCATTAAGAAAATTGTTAAAATTATCCTTAGGCAATTTTTCAAATTCTTTGAGGAATTTTTCCCAAAGGCTTGTGTAATTATTAACCAGTAATTCTCCCTCGGGTGGGTCTAAATTTTCTTTAATATCGGAGAATAAATTTTCCTTAGTCAATCCCATAGACTTCAACTTATATCTATATCTATCTGGTTTATTCGGATTATTTCCCAAGTCTACCTTTTCAAATATTGAATGAAGTCTTGTTTTTTTGTAAAGAATTTTACCAGTTGTCTCATCTTCAATATCTTTTGGGAATCTGTCCATTCCTGAAGATAAATGGTCAGCCTCCTGAATTATCATCTGAAGAGGCATCTCTGGTTTATGATGGAAAGTAGCAAGATTAATAGTGTTATTTTTTGATTTAGTTAAGTCACAAAATTGAGGGTATTTTTTAGCAAAATATTGCTCAAAAAATTCATTTGTCCAAAGCACATGATAATGAGAGTATCTTCCCTGATAAACTGGACAAAGTACACCTTTCATATTCTTTGATTGATCACTTAATTGCACTTTTGTCCTTTGATAAAATTTTCCAATATCATGCAAAAGAGCCGCAAGAATTATGCTTTCTTTTTCTACCATTGGCTTCTCCTAATTATTAAACTTATACCACATTGATCTCTAATTAACTTTATGGGAGTGGACAATATATCTACCTTTCATCTTTCTCAATCTTGTATTTGCCTAAACCAAAAACAGCAGCTTTTCCTAAATGGGTGTATTCTCCCATCTTTAAAAAGGGAATAAATTTAGTTATATTTCCCTGATAAGTTACCTTACCAATAAATCCTCCTAATTTCATTCTCTGCTGTTGCCTTGTTGAGTATCTTTCCCAATCTATCCAGTTTACATTAGCCTCAACAGTTTCTATTTTTTTTGCCTCTTCAATCATTTCTCTGTAATTTACATTCAACTCTTCTCCACAGTGAAAGTATAAAAGAGAAGAGAGGCGGCGAAGCAAAGCCCTTAAAACAATATGAAAATGAGGATGAGAGGTATAGGTTCCCTGGTATTTGATTCTGGTTGGAGTGATAAATTTTAAGGTAAGAGAATTTATAGAATTTTTTGGAAGAGGAGATACTTGAGAGATGTTTATCTGATTATTTGTGCTCCTCAAGGTTTGAGTTTGGTTATCATAAATGGTTTCTGTTTTTTTATGATTTCCAAGAGAATCTACCCGAATTAGCTCGTAGTGAGTTCTTCCTTTACCCAGACCGATTTCCCCTAATTGACAAAAGGTGAATATAAAATGAAGGAAGATAATCAATAGCTTTTCCAATTAAAATAAGGTTAAAAGAGAGATGCTCACCCTCTGCATATTCTCTTTTCTTTTCCAGGGGAGGCTCTAAAACAAAGGGATGAGGGATGCTTTTGTATTTGCTTAGATGAGAGGAATTAGAGGGTGGGGAAGTTTCAAAAATATAGGAATAAACACATTTGTTTCTGAGAATACAATCAGAGCAATCTTTATTTTTATTTATACAGGTAAGCTTGCGAAAGACAGAGCCAAATCCTCCTCTAAGGACAGAACCCTTGTAGAAAGGAAGAATTAAAGTTTCTCTGGTTTGGAGGGTGAACCTGTATTTGGCTAAAGAAAGATGGTTTAAGCCCACAGTTTAGTCCCCTCTAATTATTATTGGACAAAAATAATCTATGTTAATTTAACTATAAAATAGCAAAATCTAATGTTTTCGTCAATCTTATGTTTAAACCTATCTGTGTTTATCTGTGTGAATCCGTGGCTAAACTGTTACAAAGATTTAAGCTTTAAATCCAATTTCTCCGGGTCCTTTTGCCTCCTCTATAGGACCAAATTTTTCCTCATATCTTTTCATATTCCCATCCAGAGCCCTTACTATTCTCTTTAAGTGACCAGGACTTATAATTACTCTGGAGGTCATAATACCCTGAGGTGGGAAAACATTGGCAAAATCCAGCACAAATTCCTCCTTGGTGTGAGTTACCTGCATAAGGTTGGCATAAACTCCCCTTAGCACATCATCGGTAAATTTAATCTTTATCTCTTTTTGCATTTTTTACTCCTTTTTGGAAACAAATTCACATCCCTTTATATAAAATCTTAAATTCTCTTCCCTACCCTTCTTAATTCCTATTCTTTCTGCACAAACAATATCAAATCTTTCCTTTTCTCCTTGTTCAATTGTTAACTTACCAGAGGTTAAATCAGCTCCATTGTATCTTTTATCTATTCCAAAAGCCTGGGTTAGTTTTGCTGGACCATTACACAGTTTTTTTATATTATCTACTCCTCTTTTTCTCCTCATAATCTCTATTCCCTGTATTGGCTCTAATGCTCTAATTAATACAGCTCCAGCTTTTCCCTCTTTCTCAGCTACTACATTGATTAAATAGTGCATTCCATAGGTAAAATAAACATAAGCTGTACCTGGCTTTCCCCACATTATTGCAGATCTTTTAGTTTTCCCTCTAAAAGCATGAGATCCAGGGTCGCCGGGACCATAGTAAGCCTCAGTTTCTACTATTATACCTTTAATAACACCATTGGATGTTTGATGAGTCAGAACTTTTCCTAAAAGGTCTATAGCTACCAGTTTTGTATCTCGGGCATAGAAGGATTCAGGAAGCGATTCTTCTAAGACGATCTGGGACTTATCTTTCATAATTTTTTAATTTTTTGATGTTTAATATATCACTCCTTGACGAGTAACTGTTGTTTATTATATACAATAGAGGAAAAATTAGCAATGTTAATTTTGATAGCCACAATTTCAGGAAACTAGGGAGGGATTTCTTACAACTTATCCAGTTTTGGCTATCCTTATGTAATAGGTAATCTTCCTTAAAAATAAATACTTTTAAATAAAATACCCATTACTACTTCCTACCTTTATTTTCCTTTACCCTTATATTTAATTCCTACCAAATAATATAAAGATGTTCCCTAAATTTCCTAAAAGGAAACTATTATCTTTTATCTAACTACTTTTCCGGGAGACAAAATACTCCTCTACTCTTTTAACCTTTAGCCCCTTGCCTTTAACCTTTTGCCTTTTACTTATTGTGCTATTGACATTAGTCCCGCTCTCTTTATAATAAGAAAAAAAATAGAAGGAAATCATGTTTCTAAAAGTTGGTTTAATAGGGTGTGGAGCTATTGGTAGCGAAATTGCCAGGGCTATAGATAAAGAAATCCCTCAGATGGAGCTGATAGCCTTGTGTGACAGAAATGAGGAAAAAGCGAGAAGACTACTTGATCAGCTAACCAAAAAGCCCCGCTTAACTAAACTACAGGAAATAATAGAACAAGCTGATTTGGTGATAGAGGCAGCTTCTCCTGAAATAGTAGAGGAACTGGTAAAAAAAATAATTAAAGAAGAAAAAGACATTTTAATTATGAGTGTGGGAGGGATAGTTAATCATACAGATATTTTAAAGGAAGCAGAATCCAAAGGATGCCAAATTTACTTTCCTTCGGGAGCCATTGCTGGTATAGATGGGATAAAAGCAGCTAAAGAAGCTAAGATAAGTTTAGTTACTTTAACTACCTCTAAGCCTCCTTTAGCTCTTGAGGGTGCTCCTTATATTGCAAAAAAAGGAATTGATT
>JAUWJM010000163.1 GCA_030607715.1 Candidatus Aerophobota bacterium | reverse complement strand
GGATATAGACTCTCCGAACCACATAGTAACGCCTTAACATTACGGAAAGGCTTAATATTATTTTCCCTCATAAATCTTGCTAAAATAGTAATTGCCGAGGGATAAACCTGAATAAAATCCGGTTTAAACTCTCTTATTTTGCCTATATATTTTGGTAATCTCTCATCGTCCATATGATAGGATGATAAAATTAGATTCTTATTTATAGGATCGTACTCCCAGAACTTACTCTTACTCGCTGAACGAACTACATTGCCCCTTAACACTACGCATCTATCACCCAATTCAAACCCAACTCTGCTCCACTGTGTTAGCATGAAAGCTTTTTCCTTAGCTTCGGATACACCTCTCTCGTGATAAAACCCCAATGGGATACCAGTAGACCCACCGGTAGTCACATGTTGCAACTTTGACTTAGGATAATTATTAGCTACAAGGTCCGGTAAATTTTCTCGAGCAATATCTTTCGTTAAATACGGCAATTTCCTCAAATCATCGAAATTCTGGATGTCTTTAGGTTTCAGTCCTCTTTCATCAAATACTCTTCGATAATAAGGCACGTTCTCATAAGCATGGTTCAATAACTTCTCCAACTGTTGCATCTGATATTCTTCCAACTTCTCTCTACTCCACCACTGAGATTTCTGTAAAAAATTATAGGTCCCCCAGAACACTTTGCTATAACGAAAACGAGGAGGTATAGCACTATAGATATATTTGAAACCCTGCTTGATTGGATAGGGAAAAGACTTCGCAAAATCTTTTAGATTCATAGCGTTCACCCTTTTTGCTGGGAATAACTAATCTGCTTCTCTAGTTCAAAGCTTATTTTTGCTGCCTGAACTAATTGCCATAGTGGTATGGGATAGCCATTGCCATTCTTTATTGACTTAGCAAATTTCTGGATTTCGTTTAAATGACCTTTGTCTTGGGTCTTGGTAAATAGTGAATGGTAAATAGTGAATGGTGAGAAGCTCTTGAACCCAAAAACTCTAAGGTTTTTATAATTATCGAGAAGAATAATTTTTCCGTCAAAATAAATCTTCATTTGTTCTTTTGGATAGTCTTTTGCTCCCATTGCTGTGTAAATTAAATTACAAACGGAGCCATCTTTAAATTTTAAACTTGCTATAAAGTTATCATTTTTTAAATATTTTTTATTTTTAGGAGCTATGGAAAAAGCGTTTATCTTTTCAACTTCACTTCCAGTAAAAAATGTAAATAAATCATATATATGACAGGCTTCACCAATATTTCTTCCTCCACCAACCTCTGTTTGAGTCCAGTGATCTTTGGGAAGATAACCGGCATTCATCTGGTAGTCAATTATCATTGGACTTTCCCTTTTTTGAATCATCTCTTTTATCTTTTGGGTAAAAGGAGAAAAATGGCGGTTGAATCCCACTAAATAAGGAACTTTTGTTTTTTTTAGAGTTTCTACTAACTTATCTAACTCTTTTTCATTTAAAGCCATTGGCTTTTCACAAAAGATAGCTTTACCACTGTTGGCTGCTTCAATGGCTACTTTTGAATGTAGATTATGGGGTAAAGTTATCATTACAAAGTTAATGTTCTCATCTTTTAAAATATCTTTATAATTAGTGGTGCAATACTTTGCTCTAAATCTCTTGGCTGTATTTTTCGCATTGAGGCCATTAATATCACAAATAGCTAAAATTGAATATAAATTGGAAAGTTTTTTTAAATTGGGAAGATGCATTCCTTTGGCAAATCCGCCCGCGCCAATTATCCCCACATTGATGAGACCTTTTTTTAGGGGTTTTGATGTAATTTCAATTTTTGTTTCTTCTGGTCTCTTCTCTTCCCGAAAATGGTAATCCAAGAGAACTGCCGGATTTGCCGGATGATTTTCTTCCAAGAATTTATAAGCTTCAGGGGCTTTCTCTAGGGGAAAAATTCTAGAAATAAGTTTTTGAAAATTCATTTTTCCTTCAGATAATAACTTTAAATACTCCTCCATATTTCTTTTCTCTGTCCAGCGAACATAGCTAAAGGGGTAATCTATCCCTTTTTCCTCATAATCTTTATCGTATCTACCCGGTCCATAAGAAGTAGAAATTAAATAATCAATTTCTTTTTCATAAAAGGGTGATCTCTCAGGACCGAGACCAACATCACCAATAACTACTACTCGTCCCTTTTTTCTGGTAATCTCCATTGCCTGCTGAATAATTTCATCATTCCCCGGCGCAGAAGCGGTAATAATGGTAGTATCTACTCCCTTGTCTTCGGTAAAGTGTAATACTTTTTCTAAGACATTGTTCTTTGAAGAATTATATCCTTCGTCCATCCCTAAACTTTTTGCTAAATTAATTCTCTCATCACTGAGGTCAAAACCAATGACTCTGGCGCCATTTGTCTTTAAAAGCTGAGCTAAAATTTGGCCCAAAAGTCCGAGTCCAATTACAGCAATATTTTCTCCTAGTCTTACCTCTGCTCGCCTCAGTCCCTGTATAGCAATAGCACCCAGAGTAACTGAGGCAGCTTCTTTGAAATCTAAGTTAGGGGGAACTTTTACCACTAAATTTTGAGGAACACAAACAATCTCAGCATGATTTGCATATCCTGTGCCGGCACAGGCAACCCTATCGCCAACTTTTATATCCTTAATATTTTTGCCTATATCGATAACTGTCCCTGCGCAGCTATAGCCCAGAGGGTTTACAGAATCTAATTTACCTTTTACTCTGGCAATGGTACTTGAAATGCCTTGAGTTTTAGCTAAGTTTAAGGCTTTTTTTACCTTATCAGGTTCCTTAAGTGCTTTTTGTAAGAGAGATTGTCCAGAGGAGGTAACCCCGGATATTTCTGTACCGGTGCTTATGCAAGAGTAGGCAACTTGAACTAATACACTGTTATCCCTAATAATAGGTGCGGGCACCTCTTCCACTGTTACCTCGCCTTTTTTGAGTAATACTTGCTTCATAATTTCACCTTAAAAAACCAGTAAATTTGGCTCTATAACCTTCATCCTTCTCTCATAAAACTATGGACTATGAGCTATCAGCTATGAGCTATTTCTTCCACACTCCTCTCGTATCAATTATAACCTTATTACGCATTTTCTTCAGGAGCTCGTCAGGACTGATCGCCTTAAACTCTTTATGGTCTACAAGTAAGACCAGACAGTCTGCACCGTCTACTGTTTCTTCCAAAGAAAAAAGAGGAAACTCGGAAAAATTTTGAACATAAGGATCACAGGCTCGGTCAGTATAGCCTTTTTCTTTTAACCTTCTTACTATTTTTAAAGCGGGACTTTCTCGAAGGTCACCTGTCCCTGCCTTATAGGTTATGCCAAGACAGGCGATAACGGAGCTTTTTATCTTTGCTTCTTTTACAGCCCTTTCTACTTTTTTAACTATATAATCGGGCATGGAGTCGTTCACACAACGGGCAGTTTTTATTAACTTTGCCGCATCTGGACTTTTTTCTACGATAAAGACGGGGTCTACCGCAATGCAGTGACCTCCTACACCTGGACCCGGCTTTAAGATATTGACTCGGGGGTGCTTATTAGCCAGTTCAATAACTTTCCAAACATTAAGATTGAGTTTATCACAAACCCTGGAAAGCTCATTAGCAAAGGCAATATTTACATCTCGAAAGCTATTTTCTACTAATTTTACCATCTCAGCAGTGGTGGCGTCGGTAAGGTAGATTTCTCCTTCTACAAAACTCTGGTAAACTTCTTTGGCTAATTCAGTGGACTCTGGATTAATTCCTCCAAT
>JAUWJM010000118.1 GCA_030607715.1 Candidatus Aerophobota bacterium | reverse complement strand
CTTAAAGAACGTGTGTTCCATTATAGCATACTTTTAATAAATAAGTCTAATGGAGCTGTAGCTTGCCGATTTATCGGCGCATTAAAACCACCCAATGAATTAGGCAACTACAAAGGCTCTGAGCTTTGCGACTACCTGGCAGGTTTGAAAACCTGCACTACATTTGTTTTCGCAGACTCTGGGCAACTACTGTAGCTTGCCGATTTATCGGTGCATTAAATTCGCCCAATAAATTGGGCAAATTTAATTGCCAGAGAAAAGAGAGGAATTTTAGAAAAGCTAAGTTATTAGATTAGTTGAGGAAATAAAATAGAGAAAAAAAGGAACTAATTAGATTAAGTTTGGTGTTGCTGGTTATTTTAGTTTTTCCAATTATTGCTCTTCTTTTAATTCCTGCTCCGGTTCAATCTCTATTTTTTAAAAAAGTGCCCAAAGAAAGTAAAATAAGGTATGATAAAAGCGATATAATATTTAGGTGTCGGGACTGTCACTATAAAGAAAGGAGGGTTTTATGTTATCGGACTTGGAAATTGCTCAGGCAGCAAAGATGAAACCAATTTTAGAGATAGTGGAGGAAATTGGTCTGAAAGAGGAGGAAGTTGATTTATACGGAAAGTATAAAGCTAAAGTTTCACTAAATGTACTGGAGAGGTTAAAGGATAAGCCAGATGGGAAATACATCACTGTAACTGCTATTACTCCTACTCCCCTGGGAGAAGGCAAAACTGTTATCAATATTGGATTAGGGCAAGGTTTAGCAAAAATAGGAAAGCGTGTCTGTAATACTTTGCGTGAGCCCTCAAAGGGACCTACTTTTGGTATAAAAGGAGGTGCCTGCGGAGGAGGATATTCACAGATTGTTCCTATGGAGGATATTAATCTTCATTTTACCGGGGATATCCATGCTGTAGAAACCGCTCACAATCTTTTGGCTGCGGCTCTGGATGCCAGTATACTTTTGGGAAATAAGTTAAATATTGACCCTTTAAATGTTACCTGGCGGCGATGTGTTGATATAAGTGATCGTGCGTTAAGGCATATTGTTGTGGGACTTGGGGGCAAGACTAATGGTTATCCTCGGGAAACCGGTTATGATATTACTGTGGCTACAGAAACAATGGCTATTCTTGCTTTAGCTACAGGCCTTTTTGATTTGAGGAAAAGATTGGCAAGAGTGGTTGTTGGTTATACCTATGATGGCAGGCCAGTAACAGCTGAGGATCTTAAAATTGCCGGAGCAATGACTGTTCTTCTTAAAGATGCCATTAAACCCAATTTAGTTCAAACCCTTGAGAATACTCCCTGTTTTGTCCATACCGGTCCCTTTGCCAATGTAGCTCATGGGAATAACTCTATTCTGGAAGATAAAATAGCTTTAAAGTTAGCCGATTATATAGTTACAGAAAGTGGTTTTGGGGCAGATTGTGGTTGCGAGAAACTAATTAATGTTAAATGTCGTCAGGGAGATTTAAAGCTTGATTGTGCAGTAGTAGTTGCTACGGTTAGAGCGTTAAAGATGCATGGGGGTGCCTTTACAGCTCGCCCTGGAATTCCTTTAAACAAGGAATTAGTGGAAAAGGAAAATATGCCAGCTCTGAGAAAAGGTTGTGAAAATTTAATAAAACAAGTTGATAATGTGAAGTTGCATGGTGTTCCAGTAGTAGTAGCTATTAACAGGTTTACCTCTGATACTGAGGCTGAGATAGATGAGGTGCGCGAAAAGGCACTTGAGGCTGGAGCAGAGGATGCCGTTCTCAGTGAGGCCTGGGCTAAAGGTGGAGATGGTTGTATAGAATTAGCCAGGGCGGTAGTTTCCGCTTGCGAGAAACCCAATCATTTTCATTTCCTTTACCCCGATGATATGTCTATCAAAGAGAAGATTGAGATTATAGCTACCAGTATTTATGGTGCTGATGGTGTTGATTACTCTGCCTTAGCTAACAGGAGAATTAAACTTTATACCGATCTCGGTTATGATAAGATGCCTATTAATATGGCTAAAACTCACCTTTCTTTATCACACGATCCAAGCCTAAAAGGTGTGCCTAAGAACTTTCGTGTACCTGTGCGTGATGTTCGAGCCTCGGTAGGAGCTGGCTTTTTGTATCCTATTCTTGGAGCAATGAGCACTATGCCCGGGCTTCCCTCTCGACCGGCAGCTGTTGATGTTGATATTGATGAGAAAGGCAGAACAGTAGGGTTATTTTAAAAAGGAGAAAATTAATGGCAGCACAGCTCTTAGAAGGAAAAAAAATTGCCTCCCGGATAAAGGAAAAGCTAATTCAGGAAATTGAGAAGCTAAGTAAAAGAGGAATTCAACCTTCTCTATCTGCTATTCAAGTGGGAAATGATCCTGGTTCTAAGGTCTATACCCGCTCCCAAAAAAAATCTTGTGAGGCGATAGAGATTGATTATAATCTTCACCAGTTTGAAACTACAATTACTCAAGAAGAGCTGGTGGGATTTATTCAAAAACTTAATCAGGATAAAAAGGTAAGTGGGATAATCCTTCAGATGCCCCTTCCCTCTCACCTGGATGCTTTTGCTCTTCAAAAAAGGATAAATCCTTTGAAAGATGTGGAAGGAGTTTCTCCTGCCAATATGGGTCTGGTAGTCTATGGTAGGCCTGTTCTTGCTCCCTGCACAGCGATGGCGGTAATGGAAATAATTAAATCCACGGGGACAAAGCTTTATGGTAAGGAAGCGGTAATGGTGGGACATAGCGATATTGTGGGAAAACCTGTTGTTCTTCTTCTTTTAAAGGAATTTGTAACCACCAGTGTTTGCCACATTGCTACCGGAGAAAGAGGAACATTACCTGATTATGTAAAAAAAGCAGAAATTCTCATTGTGGCTGTGGGAAAGGCAAATTTAATAAAAGGAGAGTGGATCAAAAAAGGGGCCATTGTGGTTGATGTAGGAATTAATCGAGTGGAAGGAAAAATTGTAGGAGATGTTGAATTCGAAGAGGCTAAAGAAAAAGCCTCTTATATTACTCCTGTTCCTGGAGGAGTAGGTCCGGTAACTACCACCATACTTTTAAAGAATACGGTGGAGGCAACAAGGCTACAAAGTAAATAAACTAAAGGTACATCAGGAAATATTTTCTGAAACCCTGTTATGGTATTGCTTGCCCTGTTAGATGGAAAGCTATCTAACAGGGCAAGTCTTTTAAGGTGTTAACGAGGAATCTTGCTCCTAACAACGACAGGCAAGGAAACTTGTACTTTTTAGGAAAATTAAACTATTTCAAATTCTTAGCCATCCTGGCTATTCGAGCAGTCCACAGCTTAAATCAACCAAGCCCGGAGGCCTCCAGTACCCTGGAGACGTATTTTCCCCACCCTAAAGGCATAATGTGAACTCCCTGACACATATCCTTCATTCCCTTAATCAACTCAGAAGCAATTTCAATGCTTACCTCGGCTCTTTCTCCCTTCTTTGCCTCCGACATCATCTCAATATATCTATCCGGGACAGAAATTCCGGCAACGTTTTCATTCATATATCGGGCCATTCCTGCTTATTTTAGGAGAACTATCCCCCCTAAGGTCGGGACTTTAAACTTCTTTGCCTCTTTCATAAATTTTTCGAAACTTTCTA
Source organism: Candidatus Aerophobota bacterium (assembly GCA_030607715.1). Next base: position 1,634 of record JAUWJM010000118.1, on the reverse strand, counting down.
AATCATAGACAGCCTGGGTCTGAAAGAATTTCGCTCCTGCCTTGATCTTTTTCTCCATCTTGATCAGCTGAAGTTCCATTATATCCGCTCCGGGATTCACCACGGCTCCAAGGCAAAATTCGGGCTTTCCCTCCAGATCATTACCCTTCATATCCTTTCCTTCCATCAAGGTAGAGGCAGCATCCAAAAGACTTACCGAATCCAGATCGAAAACTGGCTTTGCCTCTGGATGATCCCCCAGGACTGTATGGGCCCCGGTTAAAACCAGCACATTCCTTATTCCCAGGACATAGGCGCTCAGCAAATCCGATTGAAGGGCAAGTCTGTTTCTATCCCGGCAGGTTATTTGAAAAATTGGCTCCAGCCCCCTTTTTACTAAAAGGTGGCAAACTGCCATTGAACCAAGTCTCATCACCGAACTTTGCAGATCAGTAACATTGAATCCATCTACTTTACCCTTTAAAATTTCCGCTTCCTTCAGAGTCTCCTCAGTATTCACCCCCTTCAAAGGTCCCACCTCAGAAGTAATGAGAAAATCTCCACTTTTCAGCTTCTCAGCGAAATTCATTGCATAACTCCTCCTCGAGATAAAGAATCTACAACTATTTTGTTGTAATCCCTTAATGACAAAATTTCTCTTAACAGATCCAATTTCTCTAATTTTTTAAGCCTTTTATAAATTAGCTCCCAGGCGCAATCGGCCTCCGGGTTTACCTCGCACTTCCCGTCCTTTGCCCCTCCACAAGAACCGTTTAAAAGTCCCTTGGCACAATTGGTAAGGGGGCATATTCCTCCAGTATAGTTCAGGTAACACTGACCACATTGATTGCAATCAAAATCCTGAACAGCAAGCCCCTGAAACCCTTTTAAGTAAAGGGTATCACAACCTGTATAGACAACTTTATTTTCCAAAAGCGAGGAGACAACTTGAATTCCCACTCCACAGGATAATATCAAAACTACCTCAGCCTCCTCTATTTCCTTTGAATATGCCCTGATATACTCCCTGACAAACTCTCTATTACACAGATAATCAAGAGTTGCCCTTCCCAAAGTTTCCTCCCTTAAATTTCCTATAAATCTCTTTACATCTTTTTTTGGGAAGTAAACTTCCTGGCAACCAAGGCATTCAAAGATAAAAAGCTTTTTTTGAGAAACCTTCGCTAATATTTCCTCCTCAGGTTTTAATTGAGTTACCAGCATACTCCTTCTCCTTTTTAATAAACTTTAAGAGGGAAATTTTTGAAGAACAGATATACTCACAACACCCACATTCTACACAATTCTCCACCTTGTAATCCGCTCCCTTTCCCCACTGCCCCTTTTTCCCATAAAAAGCATAATAAAAGGGATATAACTCTTCAGGACAGACCTCTACACACCTGCCGCATTTTATACAATCCCTCTGTTCAGATAGTTCCACAGGATACTTTTTTAAAATAAGAATCCCTGTTGTTCCCTTGATGATGGACGAATCCAGGCTTGTTTGGGAGATTCCCATCATTGGCCCACCCATTTTCAGATCGTATTTCCCGAGGAAATTCTCCTTTACCTGGCCATCAAGGCAATACTGAACAATATCCTTAAATGGTGTTCCTATCCTTACCATATAATTTTCTGGTCTGCCTAATCCT
>JAUWJM010000078.1 GCA_030607715.1 Candidatus Aerophobota bacterium | reverse complement strand
GAAATTTCTTTACATTATCTCCAATCATATTTTACTCTTGATACTCTTTAACATTCAATATTATACCAAATCCAAGATAATTTGCAACAAAATTTTGATTTTTGATACCAGTGCAAAATTTACTCAAAAAAGAAGTTGGCCAGAAAAAGAATTTTAATTTTTCTTCCTGCTTCCTCCAAAAAGAGAAAGTAAGCTCAGAGTACAGATAACGAAAAACAGCCAATAGGCTGGCTGAAATCCAGGTACTGAGATTGTTGAATAATTTGAGAGAAGATTCGGATTTTTGCTCGACAGGAGTGTTCGCTTCTTTGGCTAAGGGCAAGGACGCGGGATTGTTGAGGACGTTAGTCCAAACCAGATACGCTCTGTTATCTGCTGAGCGTCCAAATAAACTCAAACTGCCACAGTTTCTACTTTATACTTTATAAGTGGAACAGATATGGTAGGTGCTTTGTTTATACGGTTACTGTCCTTAAGTAGTTCAGCGATATGTTCTCCTACCTTTGCATTGACAACTTTTTCGCCACATTGAGGGCATACCCCGGCTGGAATCCTCTCAATCACTACCAATTTATCCTTAATCCAAAAGTCCTGCTGGATATTCTTCTCCTCCAGTGGAGTGTTACAGATTTCGCATTTTCCATAATTATACACTATCATCACCTCCTAAAAATATTATAGAGTATATGCCGTTATAAAAAGTAATTTGCCAGTACTTTTGATTCTACAGATGATACCAACCTCTCTTTCATCTGTGGATAGGCCTACAATCTCATAACGTGTACCTCTGGGATCCCGCGTAAACTTCCGTCTAATCCTACCTGTTTCTATGACTCTTTTGATATCTACAAATTTAAGATCATCTGCTACCATCTCTTCAAAGAAGTGTGGGATTGTGAATTCATATTCCTCGTCGATGACCTTTTTGCGGATTTTATCGATTACACTCAGAATATTCCCTCCTTTTTACCATAACACATAATTCTCACACTCACATATTTCGTAACAGCTTAGCTTTTGCCCACTATTTGTACAAAAGCTATGTTGCACTCCTATTTTTCAAACAAGAACTTCTGATTTGCTTTTCCTTGCATTTATTTTATATAAAAATTCTTGAAATGTCAAATTCGGAGCATATCAAGGCTATAGAACAGTTCGGTATAATCACTATCATCGTAAGTCATTCAGACATTATGATGAGTAAACGGTAAACTCTCTCATCAATCATTAGAGGAGCTTTTTAATATCCGAGCAATGGATGATGACTTTAATACTCCAGTAGCTTTATCAATAATATTTGAAATGGTTAAGGAAGCTAACCTTATTTTAAGTGAGCCTTCATCTGATACCTCCAAAACTGTTTTATTAGAAGTTTCCAACAGAATAAAGAAGCTGGGCAGTGTCTTAGGACTCTTTCAAAAGAAAAAAGAGTTAAACCAAAAAACAGAACAGATGCTAAAGATTTTAATTGAAGTTAGAGCTAAACTCCGCCAAGAAAAGAAGTGGGATTTAGCTGATGAAATTAGAAAAAAGTTGGAAGATATAGGGATTCAGTTAGAGGATAAAAAAGAGGAAACTAAATGGAGAATAAAAGCAGTAATTAGTAATGTGTAATGAGTAAAAAGGTTTTCACTCTTCACATATCACTATCACTCATTACACATTACCTCTCACGTCTTACATTTCCTCTGTACATTCTGTGGTTTGTATGTTCTCTCAGATTATTTTTGGCATTACCTTCTAATGGATATTTCATCATTTCAAAATTTCTATTTGACCGGGATCACTTAAAATGATTTCAGGTCCTCCCTGGTATTCTTTAATATAACCCGACAGGCGAACTTTCTTTCCATAGTAATAATTTTCTGGACTTTCTGGGAAAAGGGAAAAATCTGATGCAAAGATAACTGCCGTAAAATAATGTTTGTAGTCAGGATGAAAGTTAAGAAAACAGGCCTTTCCTGAATTATATGTGGCTACAATTCTACCTTCTACTATTGTGTATTCCCCATAGTGTTTGGCAGCATCCTGCCAGGGAATCACCTGGCCTGTGCCTGGCATCTGTCGAGATTTGGGAAAGGATGTATTTAGTTGTTCACTTGGCCCACCCTGTGAAAATAAATCTACGTCTTGTTGATCAATAAACCAGACTTTGGCTAAGTACATCACCAAAATCACTGCTGCCATTGTTACTCCAAGCCTGATAAGAAACTCTTTAAGATCTAAATTGTGCTTTTTCATTATAATTTATAACTACTTAGCCGCGGATTCACACAGATAGCTTTAAACACTAGAGCGCAGATATTATTCTTAAAATTTTTTATTCTGTGGTTAAGTAGTTATTTCCTTTATTTAAAAGGATACTTTTGCACAAGTTCCTCTAAAATTTCATCTAATTTTTTGCGTCCTTCTATATTAAGTGATTCATACCGATTTACAAGATTAGCAATCCTGCTATCCCGAAGTGATAGGTGCCATAAACCATACTGATGCCGACGTGCTTCGTGTTCCAAAGCGATAAATTCAGCCCGACGACGAAAGGGAAACCGAGTATAAGCATATGCATATCCCCGGCGAATTATCTCAGCATTAACAAGGCGTCCTTCCACAAAAACATAAGCGAGAAGTCTTCCATATTGATCTCGAATATCATCAGGTTCATACTCTAAAGTACATTCAAATCCCTCTATAAACTGTTTTAAAAATTCTGTCGCCTCTTTACCAAACCTCTGTACTGGAATCTCTGAGTGATGTATTTCAGGAGCATCCACTCCAATTAAACGAACTATCTCATCATTATCAAGTACTATTGTATCACCATCGAGAACACGAACCACGCGAAACGGACCCCTGGAAGGTAAAGACTGAACTGCAGATGAAGATTTTACCTTAGTTTGCACAGATGTAGTTGGAACAATTTTCAAAGCTATATCAAACCTATGAAATATGAACATTACTAAAATAACAGTCCCCGTAATTATTGCCACTAACATTAAAAATCTATCCTGTAAAAATTGCATCATTGAACTCCAAAAAAAGAATGGTCTTCCCTGTTTTATCCTGAGAATAATTGAGTTCACTAAGATTGCCCAATCTTTTTTCTTCTCTTTTAATGTCCCTCTTCAGGTTTTCTGTTTAACATATCAATGTGTAACTTATCAGTTAAATTTCAATTATCTTCCCTACCCCACTCTCGATATAGTCATTTCTATATTCCTCTTTAAACAACTCTCGGCAGCGATCTCCAGAACAATGGGAAGGGGCAACTTTTTGAACACCCATATCCCTGAATTCTTTTATAATACTTCTTAATTTTGAATCAGAAGCACCAGATAAATGAAAGCCGCCCATAACCAAATAGACATTTTTATCGGGTAATATTTGCCTGGCCTTTTTTACAATATTTACTACTCCTGGATGAGCACAGCCAGTAATGATTACTATACCTTCTTTAGTGTCTAAAACTAAAGATTGTTCTTTTATCCAGGTTCCCATCTCGCCAGTAGTATAAACATTATCAGAGATTTGCCTAAAATTTTTTACATCTTGATATTCTGCTCCACAGGATTTTATCTTTCTCCTCCACGAATTTGGGAAGGAGGAGGGGATATGCACTTTTACATTGCTGTTTCTCTCTAAGAATCCACTGAGCCCTCCTACGTGATCTCCATGGATATGAGAAATAACTACTATATCTATGTCTTCAGGATCTATATTCATCTTTTCCATATTAGAAAGTAAAACAGAACTATCTGCTCCGGTATCAAAAAGAATGTTTTTAAAAGGTGTCCTGATTACACAGCCGAAACCCCAGTTAGTAGTTAAATCAGGATTGACCTGGTAATTGTCGTAGACACTTGTGATGATGACTTTTCCTTTTTCTGTTTTAATTTCCTCTTTATAGGACTCACAAGAGCTTCCTATCAATATTCCTGAAATAGCTAATCCAGTTACCAATAAACCATAAAAAGATTTTTTATTCATAATGTACAACTTCCCTTTCTGGAGATAGCCTTACTTTTGCACTTAGTTAAAACCCTCTCTTTTCTCATTATACTTATTTTTGAGGAGATCTCAAGTCAAAGCTATGACGAATTATTTTTTTCCTTAGTCCGATAAGGTCTGAAACATTTCATTTTTATACCTGTACACAGAGGACGACAAAAGGACAAATATTTATCAAAATTTAATTCCTAAAGAAATCCTCTGCGTATCACCTAAATCTCCATAGGGAACATAGGCATAATCAAGCTGCAAATCATTTATCTTGAGTCCTAACCCGGCAGTTAATCCTTTTAGATAAAGATGAGAATTCTCCTAACTCAGTTTGAGCTATTTTGGAGTTGTATCCTGCTCTTAAGGCAAGTAAGTTAAACAGATAACTTTCTACTCCAAAATGATAGGATATATCTGCATCTTTCTCCTTTTTTCCTTCCAATGTTAAAATGATGTTTTTTAACACTTTAATGGCTATTCCTACTTTATAAGTTAAGGGAAGAGGAAAAGCTTTTTCTTTAAATTTAATCTCTGTCCCTATGTTCTGGATAACCAAAGCTAAGTTTATCCTTGGGAAAGTGTACAAAAGACCAAGATCAATAGCATATCCTGTAGCTTCAAGGTTGTATATTACCTCTCTTATTCCCTTTAAGTTTATCCCTATAGAAAGGTTCTCATTAAAAGCCTTAGCATAGGATAAGGTAAGAGCACCATCTGAGGAAGTAAAGGTATCCTCTGGCTTAGAGGTTGCAGAGGACCTTTTCTCAATCTCTGTCATAGAAAGATAATTTACCGAAAAGGCAAAACTGCTATTTTGCCTGGGGAATGCCAGAACCAGATACTCCTGGTTTATCCCCTGAAACCATTGGTTATGCATAAGGTAAAGCTCATCTTTTTTAAGCTGAGCTAATCCTGCTGGGTTATAGTAAATAGCAGTTGCATCATCAGCCAGAGCACAAAAAGATGATCCCATAGAGGATGCCCTTGCTCCAACTCCTATTTTGAGAAATTCAGCCGAAGTAGTGCCTGCAGCAAAACAAAGGGAAGATAGACCTAAAATAAAAAAGAGAAAAAGAGAAACTGTACTGACCAGAGCTAATCTTTTATATATATTTTGCATTATTTACACCTCCTTATTGAGGAAGCCCTAATCGGGAAGAGAGGGACTCAGGAGGCTCAGGTGGCTCACCTAAATCTTCTTCTTCCTCCTCTGGTGGTTTAGTAGGTCCCTGACATCCTGCACATCCCCCACCAACATCAGCGGTAGTTAGGGGAATTAGGGCAATAAGTGCCCCTAAGGGACCTGATAGAAGATACATCCCCATAACAAAACCTATCCCTGAGATTGCAACAGTTGATTCAAAATCTTGCCTAAATAAATCCTGATGGGGAAGAAAAGGAAAATCAAGCTGGGTTAAAAGGAAAAGGAAAGAGAGAACAATTACCAATATACCCAGATATCCTCTTTTGCTTAGCTTTTTAAATCGCATACAGATACCCCCTTAACTTATTTTATTACTGCAATTTTATTTGTTTTAATTAGCCTTTTAGCAGAGTTTTTAGCCTCAACAAGTAGAATATATACACCTGAGGCAACAGATGATCCTATATCATTTGTGGTATTCCATTGAAGCTCAGGCTTGTTTTGTCCATCGTGGACTCCAACGCCATAGGATTTATTTTCTATTAAAGTCTTTACTAATTCACCTGATATGGTATATATCCTTATAGTTACATTTGCCTCTGCTCCTAATTTAAAGTGAATATTGGTAGTATCATTTGCTGGATTAGGATAGTTGTAAACCTCAGTTAAGGTTAAATCCTCAGGTAGTGGAGATAGCTCTTTGCTCGTGGCAATTACCTTGAAGTTTTCTTTCCCGGTTAAGGTGCCAAAGAAATAAATGTTTTTCTTTCTCATATTAGTCAGGATACTTTCATCCTCATCAGTAAGATAAAGGTAATATTCCTCTGGGATTGCCTCAGTATTTTTCCACTCCAGGGTTATGGTTTTATTTAACCGATCTGTTTTAACCTGCATATCCCAGGTGATTTTCTCTGGAGAGGATTTTTTCTTATCTGGAGATTTTCTTATATCCTGACAGTAGCATCCTCTGTTCTTACCCCAATCAGAATGAGGAAAAGATAAACTAATGTAAGGAGAAATAGGTGGTGCCTCATCAACATCTTCTTTATCGTAACCATCTTTAGCCTTATTAGATAAACCAATGAAGTTATAACTATCCTTTAAATCTTCTACCTTGGCTATAATTTGCAAGAATCTTTGGGTGCTCTGAGAAAGGGTTAAAGCTTTTTTACTCTCTCCTGCTTCTAAAGATGGGATTAAAAGCTCACAAGATTCTAAAAGTTTCATCCAGTATCCTTTCCAGGGTTCGAGGATACCATTTGGTGCCTGATAAAACACATATTCATCCCCATTCCAGTACCAGATAATAGCTCTTATCCAACCTCTTGTTTCTGCTTCTTGAATTGATACCACTTCAGCATCCTTTCTTACTTTAACATCATCCCAGTCAACATCAAAGGCAAAAGGATTGCCTATCTGGACCCAACCTGAGGCCAAATCTATAGAGCAATCACTGGAGGTATCTATACTTGTTCCCTTTCCTACATCGATGTTTTTGGAATCTTTGGTTATGAGCCAGAAAGTCTTACCTGAGGTAAAATTATCAGGTATATTAGGATACTCATCATAAGAGTTATTAGCTGTATTCCAGCGATATAATTTCCATTTAGTGTTATCCTGAGTTCCAAGATCATCCACTAAGACAGAATTAGGATCAGGACTATCCAAATTAGCAGGCACCGATATCATCTGCCATTTTTTCTGCAAGGTAGAGAAAGGGAAAGTTAAGGATGAAAAGTTTATCCTCACACACCAAGGAGATGTATCTGGATTTACATCAGGCACTGTTGCGATGTTGCCATATATATCCTTTGCCTTAATATAGTACTCCAGACCTCTTTCAGTAACAACTGAGGCAGGGATAGTTCCTTGATAATCAGAGCCTGAGCTCATAGAGACAGATGTGTAAGTTGTCTGTCCACCCTTTCTGTAGTAAACTGTAGCAGAAGAGATACCACATTCGCTTGATATTGCTGCGGTTATTAAAATAGGCTTATTGTAAACTGCTGAGGTTATGGGGATATGATCGATAGAAGGTGGAAAATTGTTTACTCTAACTACTATAGCATCCTGAGAGATATTTTCTGCTAAATCCTCTACCCAGAGTTTTATGGTATACTCACCATCATCTACATCGGTGGTATCCCATGTAGCCAAGACACTATTGGAAATAGATGTAGTTGAGGTGGTGATAGTTGTCCAATTTGAGGGATTAGTCCCCTCACCAAAGTAAAGAATGTAGTTTTTAAAATTATCATCATTGGCAGTCCCTTTAACTATAACAGTGCCTGAAACAAGAG
>JAUWJM010000133.1 GCA_030607715.1 Candidatus Aerophobota bacterium | reverse complement strand
TATATAATCTTGGTGCTCTCGCGTCTTTGCGGCTGGATATTACATTTATTCATCGTTCAAGTATCTATGATTGAACACAGGTTATAGCTACTACCCCTACAATATCCTCAGTACTACAACTCCTTGATAGATCATTCACCTGCTTGGTAAGTCCTTGAACAAGCGGACCGTATGCTTGTGCTTTGGCTAATATTCGAGTTAGTTTATAAGCAACATTGCCACAATTTAAGTCCGGGAAGATTAAGACATTTGCTCTGCCTGCTATCAAACTTTTTGGGGCTTTTCTTTTACCTATAGAAGGTACCAGTGCACTATCACCCTGCATCTCCCCATCAATTAATAGATCAGGCCTTCTTTTCTGAGCAATATGCGTTGCTTTAATAACTTTATTAACAATAGGGTCTTTGCCGCTTCCTTTAGTAGAAAAAGATAGTATAGCCACTATTGGCTCAATTTTAAGCAACTCCTTTGCTGTATCAGCAGAAGAGATAGCAATCTCGGCTAATTGTTCTGCATCTGGATTGGCAACCATTCCCGAATCAGCAAAAATAAATAGTCCCCTCTCTCCATAGGAACAATCAGGAACAATCATTATAAGATAGGCAGATACGGTTTTAATTCCTTTCCGTCTTTTAAAAATCTGAAGAGGTGGTCTTAAAGTCCAACTTGTAGGATGAATCACTCCTCCTACTACTCCATCAGCATCGTCAGAATAAACCATCATTGTGCCGTAATACATTGTATCTTTTAAAAGCTGCCTGGATTCCTCTAAACTTACTCCTTTTTCTCTGCGTAATTGATAGTACTTACCAGCATAATCTTCCCGTTTTGCAGAAGTTGAGGGATTAAGAACAGGGATATTGTTAATACCAATTCCTTCCCTTTTGGCAAGCGAGGAAATTTTTTCTTCTTCTCCTAAAAGAATTATCTTAGCTATTTCTTCCCTAAAGATAATTTCAACTGCCTTTAAGATTCTAATCTCCTCTCCTTCAGGCAAAACGATGGTCTTTTTTCTTTTTTTTGCCATCTCCTTCATTTTCTCTATGAATCTCATCCTCACTTCCCTTTTGATTCAGAATTATTTTTAAATTTTTCTAATAATTTTTCTCTCACTCCTTCAGGAACAAAATTCTTAATAGTTCCTCCTAATCCTGAAACTTCTTTAATTATAGAAGAGGAAAGATAGAAGTATTCTTGATTAGTCATAAAGTACATTATTTCTATCTCTGGATTTAACTTTTTGTTCATCAGATATATCTGAAATTCATATTCAAAATCAGAAAGAGCTCTTAGTCCCCTTATAATAAAATTAGCTTTTTTAGTTTTGGCATAATTAACCAGCAGCCCATGGAAACTCTCTACTTCTATCCGATTAAGAGGGTTAAGAGCTTCCCTGATCATTTCTACCCTTTCCTTAGCCGTAAATAAAAACTCTCGGGGAGGATTATCATTTACAGCTATAATTACCCTATCAAAAAGAGATAAGCTCCGCTTAATAATATCTATGTGCCCATTAGTTATGGGATCAAAACTTCCCGGGTAAATGGCAACTTTAAACATAATTAAAGTATTCCTCTAAAATTTTTTTATGATCAAATGCTAAATTTGAAGGTAATTTGCCTCTGGAGAAAATAGCTAATTCTTTGGCATCATCTCCTGGGGCTAAATTACCTTCTGCTTTAGCTAAAAAAACAGTGGTAATGGTATGTATCCTGGGATCTCTATCAGGATCAGAGTAAGTGTGAAACTGCTTCAAGCTCCTTATTTTTAAATTTATCTCCTCTTTTACTTCTCTTTTAATAGCTTCTTCTAATGTCTCTCCATAGTTAACAAAACCTCCTGGAAGAGCCCATCCGAAAGGAGGATTTTTTCTTTTTACCAGAATCACTCCTTCTCTCTTTTCAATTACAGCATCAACAGTAGGAACAGGGTTTCGGTAAGTCTTAGCAAAATCTAAAACAATTCTTTGATGGGAAGGGAAAACAATGGGGGGAAGCTTGCCGGGAGTAAAAAATTTAAACTCCTTTACCTCTTCTCCCAAGCTGTATTCATCAGTTAAGGCAAGGAACTGATATCCCATTACAATAACTCTATTGTACATTTTACTCTCATCTCCATATACTCCTATCAATCCCTGAATTTTCCCTTTCATCCCTATCTCTTCTTTAATTTCTCTTATTAAAGCATCTTGAGGGCCTTCATCTATTTCTATAAAACCCCCAGGGAGGGCCCATTTCCCTTTTCCAGGAGCAATTGCTCTTTTTATTAAGCCAATTACCTTCTCCCCCTTTTTAGTAACTACTCCTGCTACTACTGGAAGGGGATTTTGATAATGAATTTTCCCACAATTAAGGCATACTGCCCTTTTCCTTCCCTCTATTAACTTATAGCTTAGCTTTTCTCCGCACTCACTACAGTATCTCATTATTATCTTCTTAAACTATTTTTTTCCTGCTTTGAATTTCAAACTCTTTTTTATTTTTCTCTTGATGATTTTTTATCACCTAACTTAACTTCACTACAGAGGAATCGTAATCTCCAGCTTTCATCTTTTCAAATTCTGGCCGGGTAAGCTTATCAAGACGAGAAGAGTAACCGTCAAGAAAACGCGCAATTTCTCCTTGAATTATGGTTTCAGCTCCCTCATGAGTAGGATAAGCTCTGTGTTCCTTAACCACTTCCCTTAAGTATTGAGGTTTATCAATTATAGCGCAGGGCGTTAACCAGTTATCATTGTTAAGCTGATGCTTTCTCAAGGATAAAAAGAAAGGAGAATTTATAGCTTCCCTTAGCCCCTGCCCTTTTTCCCATAGCTTGTAAATATTATCTACAGCAAAATGAATAAAAACACAGGGCTCTATATCTCCCTGAGCGTTGATATGAAAATACTTTCTTCCCCCAGCTATACAACCTCCTACCCAGGGTCCATCATTCCAGAAATCTCCTATAAAAACAGGTTTAGCAGATCGCCATTCCCATATCTTTTCACGAAGATGGTTTCTCTGCTCAATAGTTGGCATAAAATCAACTGCTGGTTTTCCTCCAATAGGAATATAAATAAAATACCAACCAAAAGAACAGTGCTTAGCAATAAGATCATCCATAAACTCATCACTGGTAACCACTTCGGCGTTTTGTTTGGTCACAGTAATAGAAAAACCTTGCAATACCCCTGCCTTATAAAGATTTTCTCTTGCTTTATTTATCTTTTCCCAAACTCCCTTACCTCTTCTTTCCTCAGTTTCCTTTTTAAATCCCTCCTGACTAATAGCCGGAGCTAAATTTCCCAGCCTGGCTAATCTCTCTATTGTCCTTTCATTTAGCAGTGTTCCGTTAGTGTAAATCTGAAAGTACATATCGCTGTGTTCTTCAGCCAAATCTAATAAAGTCTTACCTGTTTTTTTATCTTTATAGTAAAAAGGCTCTCCCCCAGAGATGGTTAGCCAACGAATCCCTAACTCATTAGCCTCCCTTAGAATTCTACTAAAAGCAGAATAAGATAAACCCTCACCTCTTTTGTACTCATAAGCGTAACATCCATTACAGTGAAGATTGCAGGTATAAGTTGGAGAAACAACAAAGAACCAGGGAGCCTTAAATCCTTCTTCCTCCAGTCTCTCTCTCTTTTTTGCCTCAGTTACCCAATCAACAAAAAAATTTTTAGCCAATCTTTCCCTTGCTACTTTTGAAAGCCCCTTTTGAAGAATAAGTCTGCTCAACTGTGTCATCGGATGTTTCTCGTGAAAAGCTTTCCTCACATTCTCTATAGCTGGTTTAATAGGACCGGCAAATCTATAAAGATCCTTTAAGATATTGTCAAATTTCTGGCGAAATTCCTCTTCACTTCCTGTACTAGCCAACACAGATAAATACCGGTAAATTTGCTTTTCTACAACTTTCTTCTTTAATTTGGTTAAAATTAGATCAGGCATTTTTTTTCCTCCTTTATGGGTTAAGTTGGAATTTATATAATTAAAATTTGCACTACATTGCTTTAGCTCCTTGCCAGAAAACTTCCCAGGCTAACAGATGATCCCTGGATAAGGAATCTTTCTCATTTTGAGAAATCCAGTATACAGTTAAACTATGAACAATTCCTACTAATATAACAGCTAATTTCTTAGAATCTAAGGGTTTGATTTCCCCCTCTTTAATAGCTTGTTCAATTAAAGCCTGAAGAATTTCCAGATAGTGAGAATTCTTCACCACAACTTTTTTAAACAGCTCCTCCCCTATTCCTGTCTTAAACTGATTGGAAAAGATATGAACAATTTTAAAGAAGTCTCGGTTTTTTTCTAAAAATTTAAGATGAATTTCAATAGCTAATCTTATCTTCTCTGCCGAGGATCTCCCTTCTTTAATTCCTCTTTCTATTTTTTTAAAAAGAATATCCAGTTTTCTTTCAATTACCGAAAGAAAAAGGTCCTTTTTATTTTCAAAATGTAAATAGATGGTTCCCTTCCCTAAATCCGCCTTTTGGGCAATTTCCTCCACCGTGGTCGGATAAAATCCCTTTTTTGCAAAAACACTTTCTGCTGCTTCCAGGATTTTGGTACCATGACCTATTTGTTTTAGTCTCCTTTTAGTTTGAGTTTGAACCATTTTCTCCTTCTTATCTAAATTAAGTTATGGCTGACTATTCAGTCATTTTACTACTTATTTAATTTTTGTCAACCAACTTTTGCACGAAATCAATTATATAACTTTTTTCCTAAAGGGAAAATACTACCTTTATGATTATTCTGTTTTCCTTGAATGAATCTTCGAGTAAGTTCATGAC
>JAUWJM010000006.1 GCA_030607715.1 Candidatus Aerophobota bacterium | reverse complement strand
CTCTCCAGAATCATAATCTTCCCTACCCATAATTATTCTGAATAGTGTTGTCTTACCTGAACCATTGGGACCAATCAGGGCAATTCGCTCGTTCTTATTTATACATAAAGAAGAGTTATGAAATAGAACTCTATCTGAAAAACTCTTGCTGAGATTTCTTATCTGTAGCATTTTTGAATCCTCTTTGTCGCAGTGAAGTGAACCTCTGAATTTGGACAAAATGGGTTAGGGGCAGTAAAATATCCCAAGGAAATTATTTCGATGAGGAGGTTGAACCGGGAGATCTTGACTTGGTTCATTTTTCTGTGGAAAGTCCCAAAAAAAGAAATTAATCTTTCAACACTTTTCCCTTTGGAAAGCTCTCCTTTGTCCCAGCTAACGGCCTGCTTACCTTCTCACCTCCCTCTGGCCTTATTTTTAGCTCTTTTCTTGCCAAAGGTCTAACTTCATTACTAATTATTAACACATATTTTTTTGTCAAGCGGGGTTTTCTGAAATGTTAATTAAAGTTTAAAAGTGCACTATTTAACCTTTGCCAAAAAACAAATTATGTCATACTTATTCTCTTATTATTAGACCTCACATAATTTATTCCTGTACATTTGCATTATATCTTATGGAAGGACAGTCGTCAACAAAAAGTGTATAATAATTATGAGAAAGAACTAGACAACTTCACAGAAGATTGAACCATGTAAAGTAGTAAGAATACGTTCTCTCTGAGTTATATTATAACTTCAGCTTAGTTTTAAAGTTTATTTTCTCCACTATATAACCAAAAACTTCATTCCTCCCTGTATTTTTAACCTATTTTAATCCACCAAAATTCCAAACAACCCACTTGTCAGCCAATTTCTGGAGGGAATTTAGCAAAGTCAAGCAAGCTTGACCACTATGGGTTATAGTGAAGTGGCCGAGTTTACTTGGCAAAGTGTAATGGCAAAGCTTGCTTTGCCTATTAAGTCAACTATGGTCAAGCAAGCTTGACCACTACAATTTCTAATCAGGTCATCAAGTTAGCTTTTAAATCACCTCTATTTAACAGTTTCTTCACCTTCAAGTTTTTGTCCAATAAATCTTTGCACCGAACTTTGCTTTTGTTTGTGTTCATTGGTGCAAATTCGTGGCTAAATAGTTACACAATATCCATAAATTTTTCAAAGGCAGGATCCCAGAGTTCTTTCTGTTTTAAGTTTGGCTCAAAAGTATTTAGATCAAAGGAGTTTTTGATAATCTCCCTGCACTCCTCAGAATTAGCAATTGCTTTATCTGCCATGGCCTGGACGAGAATATTTCCTATAGCAGTTGCTTCTATGGGTCCAGTTATTACAGGTTTTTGCAAACAGTCAGCACTCATCTGGGATAGGAGTCGATTTTTGGAACCACCACCAACGATATTTAGTCCCTTAATAGGTTTTCCTTTTATCTCACTCAGCATATTGGAAACGCGTCTATAAGCCAGTGCTAATCCTTCAAGGATAATCCGAGTAATTTCTCCCTTAGTTTCAGGTATTTCTTGACCTGTTTTCTTGCAGAAATTGATAATTGCCTCTGACATATCAATAGGATTATAAAAAGATGTATCATCAGGGTTAATAATAGCCTTAAATGGTTTTGCTTTAGAAGCCATTTCAATAATTTTACCATAACTGTAGGAATTTCCTTTCCTCTCCCAATCTTTTTTTAAGCGTTGGATAAGCCAAAGACCCATGATGTTTTTGATAAAGCGAACAGATCGGTTTAAACCACCTTCATTGGTAAAATTATACAAATATGATTGCTCAGTGATTATTGGTCTTTTTTCAATAGATCCCATAACTGACCAGGTGCCAGAACTACAGCAGGCCCAGTCTTTTTCAGTAGTGGGAACGGCAAAAATTGCACTGCCAGTATCATGAGTCAAAGGGGCTATAACTTTAGCAGACTTTATGGCGGTTTCATCTTTTACATCATTTAAAAGTTCACCGATAACTGTTCCCGGATCGATAACCTCTGGAGCTATTGCAAGAGGGATTTCAAAGCTATCAAAGATCTCTTTAGACCACTGGTATTTATTATTGTCATACAATTGAGATCCACTAACTACTGAAAATTCAGCCTTCTTAGCTCCGGTAAGAAAATAATTAAAAATATCAGCCATAAAGAGAAAAGTTGCCGCTGAGTCTAAGAGAGCAGAGTTCATCAAACGAAGGGATAACATTTGAAAAGCAGTGTTGAAGGAAAGCAGTTGAATTCCAGTAATTTGGTAAATTTTCTTCCTGGGCATTCTTTTAAACCCTTCTTCAAACATATTATCATTTTTAGGATCGCGATAGGCATAAGGGAACCCAAGTAGTTCACCATTTTTATCCAAAAGCCCAAAGTCCACTGACCAGTTGTCTATCCCGATACCATCTAAATGATTCGTATATTGCTTAGCACAAATGGATATAGTCTTTTTAATTTCTCTATATAAATAAAGAACATCCCAGTAATAATGACCATGCATCTTTATCATACTGTTTGGATAGCGGTATATCTCCTGAATATTTAAATATTTACCATCAAACTTGCCAAGTATTCCTCGTCCGCTCTCTGCCCCCTGATCAATAGCTAAGTATGTTTTTACTGCCATTATAACCTTAGCTCCTAAAACCGATTAAGAGTTTTTCTTATATTATTAAGGTAGCATTATCTCTCGTATGAGAGAGGTAACTGCAACATGGCCCTCTTTTTCCATTTTCTCAGCAATCCTCTTATATCCAATCTTATTTAGAACACGTCTTAGTCCCAAAATCCAGGCAAAACTTTCCCTCACTACCTGAACACTATCTTCTCGATATGGATTGATATCCAGCGAGTAGTAGCCATTATACTCCAGCTTCTCCAGCCAGTACAATAACTCAAGGTACTCAATGGTATGAATAGAGGCAGGATACATATCATCGTCCCAGGAACGGTAATTGTCGTTAAGGTGAATATGAAAAAGCTTACCAGCACGGTGAACAAGCACGGCAGACATAGCCATATTTTCATAAGCACACAGGGCATGTCCTACATCAAGAACTATTCCCAGATCGGAACTATTCACCTCATTGATTAAAAGGAGAGTTTTGCCAATAGTAGCAGTAAATGAATGTTTGCGAGGTTCCTTTATTTTTGGTTCGATTCCAACTCTAACCTTTTTTACCTTTTTCTGGTATTCCATTACTTCAGATAAACTCTCAATTAAACAGTTCCATGCTTTATCATAATCAGCACTAAATGGATAGTCAAAACCATCTTGCGCTGGCCATATATTAATTAGAGGACAATTAAGTTCTGCTGCCCAATCAATATTTTTTTTAATTTCGATAATAGCCTCTTTTCTAAGTTTGGGATCACGGGAAGTAAGAGCTCCTTGACTCCATTTAGCGGTACTCCAGATATCAACAACAATATCAATAATCTTTATCCCAGTATCTCTGGATAGCTGTTTGACCTCATCAATGTTCTTATCATTAATATGCCAGGTGCCAACCAGTTCTACCCCTTCCAAATTTTCAATTGTTTTAGCAATTGCAAACATCTCTGGTACACTGCGTTTTTCTCCATATCCACCTGGTACAAAACGATCACCCCCTGCACTAAAAGTTGGTAGAGCAGTTGCTAATTTAATTTTTTCTGACATTATAACACCTCCAAATATTTTATTTTTTATTCATCTGTTAATTTTAATGGATAAACTCCATATTTTTGGATACTGTCAAGCATTACTTGATACAACTCTGGCTTTACTCCAGCATGTAAAGAATTACTGGAAGATATAATATAACCTCCTCCTATTCCAGCCTTTTTAATACATTTTTTTACCTCTTTTTCCACTTCTTGAGATGTTCCATTCTGAAGAGTGGTAACGCAATTGATATTTCCTTTAATGGCTATCTTATCACTGTATTTCTGTTTTATAAAACCGATATCCATTCCTGCGAGAGGGTCTATTGGGTCAAGGCAATCTATCCCTGTTTCAATAATCATATCTATAATTGGCATAAGATTACCATCGCTGTGTTTTATGACATAAAATCCAAGTTCTTTGTAAGCCTTAACTACCCGTTTCATTTCAGGATAAAGAAATTCATGAAACATCCTGGGGGAAACAAAGGGGCCTTTATTATCAGCAAAATCATCGCCTATACCTATAATTTCAGCACCATGTTTTTTTACCAGGCGAGCAAGCTCAATATTGTAATCCACTGAAAAACCTACAATTTTCCTAACAAGCTCTGGGCAAAGAATAAAATCCATCAATAGTTGTTCCAAACCTCTAAGGTCTCGAGGAAAGGAAAAGACATCATGAAGATTAACAAGAATTGCTTTATCTCCTTTAAAGCGCTTCACAGCAGCATCTATTTTTTTAAATCTTAAGGTAGATTTTAGAGGAGGGGGTTCATAGTGTTTTATATCAAAAACAGATTTAATAGGATGGGCGATGGCTACTGGATATTTATCCTGACCAGTGAGGTGACGGGTAATCCCGAACTCATCAATAAAAGTATCCTCATCAATAGGCTTTATTTTTTTATAAACAGGAGCTGTGCAGACAACGTCATGTCCTGTTTTTTCCACAAAATCAAAGTAATCACCACCAGGGACAAATGCTTCTATAATATTTGGAGCAACTTTCCACTCAAAAGTTGGTATAATATCGGGTTCTTTTTTTTCCAGGACAGAAAAAACTCTTTCTTTAGATGTCATATTAAAAAACTTTCAATTTTTTTAATATTATTAAAGAGTTTCCTCCAAAATACTTTGAGCTGATCAATCTACATGAAACACTTCCTCTAACATTTCGCATTCAGGACCAAGTACAGTTTTATCTTTCCTTACAAAATATTTAAAGCATTCCTTTGTCTTTATAGTATTTTTTAGCTTCTTTAAGCATTCTATCTATATCTTTATTTTGTCCTGAGGTAAGTGGTATTGGTTTGTGTGTTGCTAAAATTTCCTCCATACGTTCTCTGGCATAATCAATGGCAGACTTTTTGCCAGAAGTTATCCATTCAGGATAGGTTAGTGTATCAGCACACTTTGGAACATAATTTTCTCTTCTCCAATAGTTTTTTGTATGTAGTTTGTCAAGGTATGTTCCCGGGATTGGTCCAACTTCTTTTATTAGTTCAATAGCCATAGATTCGGAATCAACTACAATGCCCTCCAAGTGTTTACCAACAATTGCAGCTAAATCATCATCAATAATTGCCATAAGCGGATTATAGGCAAGTTCAGCACTTACTCCGCCATGCAAGAGTATACTATTTGCCCCTGAATAAGCTGAGGTCATTGCGCAGTGAGTTTTTTCATATCCTGATTGGAGATCAAATGATTTAGAATTTGGGAATCCAGCAGCACAATTATTGGTGGGAATTTTATAAAATTGCGTCCAGATTTGATTAAATGCTGCCTCATGTAAACTAATTCCAAGTGAACCAAAGGCAGGACTCCCGCTTCTCATATTCATAGGATATTCAATATCATTAGCAATTATGCCTACCCCTGGTTTGATAAGTTGGAAGAATACTACAGCAGCAAGAAGTTCAGCATTATTACTAATTGTAGCACCAGCAATTGTTACCGGTGCAGTTCCTCCCATAACTCCACCTCCTGCAATATATATTGGAAAACCAGCCTTTGCATATCCAAAGCCGGCATTAATTGCATCCTCGGAGTATGAAAGAGGTGAAGCTGCTTCCATATTACCAAGAAGTTGTGCTCCGCATGCTTGTGCTATTTGTGTTTCCCAAATATAGCTATCTGCAGCCTGAGCTCCTCTTGAAACCTTAGAAGAATATCGAAGTCTCATTGCACAGGAAGTTGGACAAAGCATTATAGGTTCCACACCCTCCACTTCAAAATAAGGCGTATAGGAAGGGAAATAATCCAAGTTTTTTAGGGCATCTGAGATCAAAACAGCTTCATTATTTTCTTTCATTTTTGCTATTCTGGTTTCTCCAGTTTTTGGATCTGATATTCTTGCCCCTGCTGAGCACATAAAATATAATGTGTTGCCTCCAAACCTTAAATTATCTTTAGGATCTCTTGCCTTTACTAAAAAGCTACTGGGAGTTTTTCTAATACATTCTTCAACCAGATAACTGGGGAATCTTACACGATTATCTTCAAAGTTTACTATACACCCGTTTTTTTTAAACATTTTTAAAGCTCTTTCACTCTCAAATCTAACCCCTGTTTCTTCAAGTATGTCAAGTGTTCCTCTATGTATTATTTGCACTTGAGCATCAGTTAAAATTTTAAGAGGTTCCATATTTCTGATATAGCCTCTTCGCATTTCTATTCCTCCTGATCTAAGTTTAAAAGTTTGTTAACTAAAGTTACTGCTAAGGGTGCAGTTGGTGCATATCCATCTGCTCCTATGCTCTCTGCAAATTCCTGGTTTATCGGCGCTCCTCCAACTATGATTTTTATCTTATCTCGCATTTCTTTAGAAATAAGGTCCTTTACTACATTTTTTTGCTCATAAGCAGTTGTTGTAAGCAGAGCTGACATAGCCAGAATATCAGGATTATATTTCTTAACAGCTTTGATGAAAACAGTGCTTTTTACATTAACTCCTAAATCAATTACCTCATAGCCTGAAGATAAAAGCAGGGTTGCCACCATTCCCTTACCTATACTATGCATATCTCCAAAAACAGTTCCAATAACTACTCTCCCTTTAATATTGGCCTTTTTCCCCTGTCTTTTAATTTCAGCCTGAATAACTGGCAAAGCCTTTTGTAAAACCTTGGAACCTAACACAAGATCAGGAAGAAACAAATCTCCTTTAGCAAATCCTTCTCCAATTTCTCTTATTCCCTTAGTTAAAGCTTCAGCACTTTTAAGAGGGTCTACTCCTTCTTCAATAGATTTTTTTGCCAGATGCTCAGCATCCTTAGAATTTAAATTTAGGACTGCCCTATATAGATCATCTAAAATATCTGAACTCAAAATTTTCCCTCCTCATAGTGTTATATGTGTTATATTAATATTATAGTTATTATTCTTTTAGGGCACCACCCAGTATTCCTTTCATAAAGTATTTTTGAGCAAATAAAAATAGCACAAATATCGGAATGGCAAGAACTATTGTGGCCGCTCCTACTTCGTTGAAGGCAATATTGAACTCCTGAACATAATCCCCTAACCCTACTGGAACAGTTTTTAACTCATTTCTCTCCAGGAGTATTAGGGCAAAGGGATATTCACTCCAGCTTATTAAAAAGGCAAAGATAGCTGTTGTAACAAGGCCAATTTTCGATAAAGGCAAGGTTATTCTGAAAAAAGAGCCTATTCTGGAGCATCCATCTACCATAGCGGCATATTCAAGTTCCTCGGGGATATTTCTAAAATTTCCAATGGAAAGCCAGGTAGTAAAAGGGACGGCAAAAGAGATATAAAGTAAGATTAAAGCTAAGTGAGTGTTGTAAAGTCCCATTGCACCGATAAGTTCACTTATAGAAATAAGCAGAGCAGGACCGGGAAACATCTGAGAAATCAGAATAATCATTAGTAAGATTATCCATCCCGGAAATTTGAACCGAGCAAAACCATATCCAGCCAATGAGGAAATTAAGGTGGTCAGAAAAGTTACCGGAAGAGAAACCTTAAAACTGTTAAAAATAAAGGTACCCCAGGGACTGGCACCTCCCAGGTGTTTTCCCTGCCAGGTTTTAATATATGATTCCAAGGTAAACTCGTGGGGCCAGAAAGTGGGTGGCATTCTGAAAACCTCGGCGCTTGATTTAAAAGAGGTTATGAGAAGCCAGGCAATGGGTCCTAAGATAAATCCACAGATCACCGTCGCTATAATGGCAATTATTATTTTCTGAGAAGAAGACCTTCCTCTCGATGTATGTTTCGTCATTATTAAGTTCCCCTCCAAACTTTTCTAAAAACAAACAGATAAAGTAAACTCAAGGAAAGGATAAATATAAAATACAGTACCGATGTTGCCGCAGCCTTTCCCAATTCCCAGTTATAAAAGCCCAATCTATATATGTAGGTGGGTAGAATCTCGCTGTGATACACCGGGCCACCCCGGGTGGTAATCCAAACAATGGTAAAATCTTTTAGAATAAAAAGAGAGATCAAAAGAGTTCCTATTATTAAGGGATAGCTTAAGTAGGGTATAGTTATATACCAGAATTTCTGATAGGAATTTGCTCCATCCATTTTTGCTGCTTCAAAAAGTTGTGGTGGTATGCCCTGAATTCCTGCGAGAAAAAGGAGAGAAGCCAGAGGAGCCAATCTCCAGACCAGGATAATTAAGAGAAGCCAGAGAACCAGATTGACATTACTCAAAAGTCTGATTTCCTCCCCAATAAATGACTCTATGAGGAAACTAATAACACCCAGATCAGCATGGTACATCCATTTCCAACTCACCGCTGCTATTATATTGGGGAGTAGCCAGGGTAGCAAAATTAAAGCAGATATTGCTTTGCTTCCCCTGAAGCCAATGCCTAGAAAAATGCCAATAGCTCCTCCTATCCCCAGACAAAGCAAAGTCCCCAGCACTACCCACTTAACCGAGTTTATTAAGGATAATCTAAATACTTCATCAAATATAACTTCTTTATAGGTTTCCAATCCAACAAATTCGGTGGCTCCAGGCATAAGAAGAGATTTGTTGGTTAAAGAAAGCTTTACAGAGACAAACAAAGGATAAAAGATAAAAAGGCCAACTATAGCGATAGCTGAAAATATAAAAAGATAACCACTAAGAATATTTTTCTTTTTTAATGAGAAATGGCTTTTAATTTCAATTCTCCCTGGATCTGGGTGTGCCTACCAAAAGATAAGAGTAGGCACACCTACTTAATAAGATGTTTTATTTGGATATTTTATCCAGAATTTCCTGGGATTTCTTAGCTACTTTATCTAAAGCTTCCTTAGGGCTCATCTCACCAAGAAGAACTGCCTGAGTGGCTTTACCCAGTTCAACCTCCATCTGGATTAGTCCGGGGAAAGCGGGCATGGGAAGAGAACCTTCGAAGAGCTCACCCCTTTTGTAAAGAGGAACAAGATCAGGGTAACACTTGAGAAGATCCGGAGAATCCCAGTTTGCTTTAGTGGCGGGAACTCTTCCTGGAATAGGATCACCGTCCCATCCCTGCTGGAATTCCTGACTGGCGACAAAATTAAACCATTCCATTACCGCCTCGGGATGTTTAGACCCTGTAGTAAGCATGAAAGCCGTTGTAGGAGCCATTATTGTAGAGGCTGGAAAAAATCTACCACTTGGCTCAGCATTACGAGGTGCCAGGGTTAATCTATATTGGAACCCGGGTGCTGTATCCACCTCCCCCTCAATACAAGGTATCCAGGACATTCCCAGGGCCATAGCTCCTTGGTTTTGAAAGAAGGCCAGGATAGTTTCATAGTAGTCAGTCTCTATAGCTGCCTTCGGAGCTAATCCCTCATTGTAAAGATCTGCCCAGAGCTGCATTACATCTATCGCACCAGGTCCATTGATCACTATCTTTTTCCCATCCTCACTCAGCCATCTTCCGCCATTGGCATAGATCATACCTTCAAGTATATTTACATCATTTGTGGTACCAGCTCCAGGAATAATTATTCCTGCAATATCCCTGGCCTTAAACTTTCTGGCTATCTCCTTTAACTCATTCCAGGTTGTAGGAGGGAATAATCCTGCCTCAGCAAACATTCTGGTATTATATCCCATCATGGTTGCCATATCAACATAAGTGGGAATTGCGTATATATGACCTTCGTAGATCACTGTGTCCCATATCTCGGGAACAAATTTCGGTTCCCAGGATTTAACCATTTCTGGATTTACTCCATCAAGAGGACGCAGAATCCCAATCCGCACAAAGTCAGGGATGCTGGGTGAATCAAGATTTATCGTATCAGGAAGAGATTTACGGGTAAAGGCGGAAATTATCCTCTCCCTTTTAGTTGCCCAGTCTTGAAAAACTCTTTTAACCTGGATATTGGGATGCTCCTTATTCCATTTCTTATCCATCTCTGTTACCCAGTCATGCTCTGGTTGTACGCCTCCAAAGTGCCAATTAATCAGTGTAACCTTTTCCTGAGCACCGATTCCACTTCCCATAAAAAAAGCACCCAGTAACACCGCTACTGTTAAAATCCACTTTTTAGACATTTTTACCTCCTTAGTTTTTTTAGGTAGTGTCAAATATCTTTTCCCTCTCCCCTTAAGGTGAGGGGATAAAAGTTTTTCTTTGTATCTTTTTCACCTCCTTATCTATAGCACCCTGGAGAGAGGATAAATTAATCCTCTCTCCAGAATAATTAACTCAATCCTTCCATTCCTTATAAACTATACCCAATTTTTTCATTGCATCATATTGTCCGTTCCAGAGTTTTTTCTGAGTTTCCCGATCCAGATTATCGGTGATTTCGTTCCAGGCCTTTGCCGCATCATCCAGTGCTTTTTTTGCATCTTTGGTTCCAGCCAGAACCTGAGTTATCTCATAAGTAAGGGCATTCATATACTCGGCTGTTCCAGGAATCAACAGATCCGGAAATCCTTTATCCAGATTGGCATTAATGGCATCCAGATAGTCACCGGCCGTGGGCCAGAGGTTCCGAAATACAGGAGAGGTGTAGTGAGAAAGACGGTAGGGGTCCAGAGAAGTGTTAGGATCCATCACTATTTGTAGACTGATATCGGGTCTGGTAATAAAGTGCAGGAAAGTTATAGCCGCTCCTTTCTTTTTGGAATCCTTGGGAATAGTTAGATCCCATCCACCGGCAATCATAGGACGATAGTAAATTTCTCCATCCCATTCCACCCCTGGAATTAAAGCATAATTTATCTTACCTACAACTTTGGACTCCTCAGGATTTTCGGCTGCTTTTCCCACACAGGTCCACTGCTTTCCCATGGCCGCATCTCCCTTGACCAGAGCTGTTCTCACTTCCATATAAGACCAGCTCAGGGAGCCGGGAGGCATATAGGGGAGACACTCAACCATATTTTCAAGAGCCATCAGTCCTGATTTGGTATTAATCAGAGGATTCATATCCTCATCAAAATAAACTCCACCGTAACAGGCAAAACGATCCAGGAACCACCAGTACATCCGGTCTTTTTTTAGATACTCAGTGCAACCATACTCAATTTCTCCATCGTTATCCCAGTCCCATCCATTAAGAAAAGAAGCGGTATCCCGGTATTCTTCCCAGGTTTTAGGAACTTCTATTCCCAGTTTATC
Source organism: Candidatus Aerophobota bacterium (assembly GCA_030607715.1). The sequence goes on along the minus strand of JAUWJM010000006.1, from coordinate 14,044 downwards.
AAATATATCCTTGCGATAATAGAGTATGTGCACATCTCCATCCCAGGGCATTCCATACCAAACACCCAACCAGGAACAATAAAGATCGCGGAATGTGGGAACCAGATCATCCAGTTTAAAATCAAGACCTTCCTTATCAGCCAGTGGTTTCAAGGGAGCAAGATATGGTGAGGTATCGGCCAGCCATTGAGGGTTCATCTGAATTACATCGTAGGCCCCTGTTCTTCCAATAAACTCGGTCATATATTTCTCATACATCACATCAGCAGTCATTTCAATAACTTTTACCTTAATCCCAGTTTCTTTAGTAAACTGATCCTGGAAATTGTAAACAGCGGTGGCATGAGGAACAGCGTGAACAGCTACAATGATAGTTTCTCCGGCATAAGGAGACTGAGCAAGCACTCCCCCTGTCCCGGCTAAAATCAGCACTGCCATGAGACAGACAACAATTTTTATCCTAGCTCTCATTTTTTTCTCCTTTATTTGAAAACTTTCAGGGCAAATCAAGAAATTATTTCTTCTTTCACCTCCTTATTTTTTTTTAGCCCTGATTCATTCTTTTTTGTTTAGTGTAAAAGGCTATCCCTTTACTGCCCCAAAGGATAGACCTTTTACTAAATACCGCTGGATAAATACTACAATTATGAGAATAGGAATGATGGTAATGAGTGATAAAGCTGACATTTCTCCCCAGAGAATCTTAGTTGGTGTTCTGAATTGAGACAGTTGCAGAGTAACCGTTTTAGCTGCTTCTCTGGTTAAAATCAAAGCAAACAAAAACTCATTCCAGGAAAAGATAAAACAGAAAAGCCCGGTTACCACAATTCCGGGGGCAATTATGGGGATAACCACTCTGAGGATAGCGCTGATTCGGGAACATCCATCTATAAGAGCTGCCTCCTCAATTTCAGCAGGGAATGATTTAAAAAAACCAATGAGAAGCCATACGGCAAAAGCGATATTAAAAGTGCAGTATACCAAAATCAAACCCAAATGTTTATCTAAAAGAGTTATTTGCTTACCAAAAAGCTGAAAACCTCTAAAGAGAAGAAAAAAGGGTATGATAGTAGCAACAGGGGGGAGCATTCGTTGAGATAATATCCAAAAAGAAAGGTTCTCACCTCCCATCCGGAAACGGGCAATAGCATAAGCAGCCGGGATGCTCACACTCAGAACTAATAATAAATTAAATGAGGCAATAATGAGACTATTTCGAAGATAACCCAAACCGGCAGTGGAGATAATGTAAGTGTAATTAGCTATAGTTGGGTTTTTGGGAATCCATACTGGGGGATAAGTATAGTATTCTCCAATACTTTTAAAAGAAGTGGAGGCAGTCCAGGCAATAGGGAAAAGAGCTAAAATAACAGCTATAACCAGAACCACATATACAACAGTATTCTCTATTTTTAATAAGACATGCCTGGAAGTCATTTCATCCAACCTCCTTTTCTCTTAAGATTCTCAGGAATCCCAAAACTATCACTATTACAGTAATCAGCAGCAAATAGGAAAGAGAGGATGCATACCCGACTCTAAAGAAACGAAATCCCACCAGATAAATATAATAGCTAACTGTTTCCGTAGAGCTCCCTGGACCACCTGATGTTAGAATAAAAACTGTATCAAAGAGTTTTATTACATCTATCAGTCTAATCAGAAGAGCAGCAATAATGGAAATTTTAAGCATAGGTAGTGTAATATACCAGAATACCTGAGGCCGGGAGGCTCCATCTACCAGTGCTGATTCATACGGCTCTACCGGGATAGACTGAAGACCAGCCAGAAGAATCATCATAAAAAGAGGGGTCCACTGCCAGGTATCTACCAGAACAACAGAAAAAGGTGCCAGATACGGACTACCCAGCCAACTAGGACCATTACCAAACCCTAACAATCGCAGGATAGCATTAATAGCCCCATATTTATCATGATAGAGCATCCTCCACATTAGAGCAGCTACCACAGGAGAGATCATCACTGGCATTACCAGCAGAGTGGTAAAAATTCTTTTACCTGTTAGTTTTCTACTTAGCAGTAGAGCCAGACCCAGACCTAATATAAATTCCAGAAGAACAGCACTTACTCCAATAGTGCCTGTGGTTATCAAAGAATGATGAAATCTGCTATCACTAAAAATAGCTCTGGCATAATTACTAAATCCAGTAAATCTCCAGCCCAGCGGTCGACGTAAGTCCCAGTGGAAAAAACTGAGAGTTAAAGAGTAAATCAGGGGGAATATAGTAATAGCAATTAGTAAAATAACCGCTGGTAAAATAAAAGAATAATGTTTTAGTTTTTTTCTACCACTTCTCATCTTAAGTTATTGGTTTAGTTTTTGACATATTTATCCCAGATTCGGTAAACTGGTAAAACTTTTCTGAAAAACTTAACTTTAGCGAAAGTCAGACCCAGAGTGATGTTCCAGGATAAGCTTGGTGATCATTATCTAAATTACCGAATCCAAGTTTATTTATTAATGATAAGATATTTTGAAATTTTGTCAATCTAAACACAAATCAAAAAAAAATTAAGGTAAGGTTTTATTTTGATTTATTCTTTTACGGTATCACGGCAATTTTTATCCCCTGATGATTTATCATCATATTTAAAACATTGGGGAAATCACTTAAGGGAAACTCACCTGTTATAAAAGAGTTTGTATCTATACTTCCCTGAGAGATTAAGTTCAGGGCCCTTTTAACATATTGGGGAGTGTGATGAAATACTCCTTTTATGGTAATCTCTGAATAGTGCAGTAATTTAGTATCAATGGTTATTTTACTTTTAGAGGCACAACCTCCAAAAAGGTTAACTATCCCACCTTTTCTGACCATTTTAATGGTTTTCTCCCAAACCTCTGGTAGTCCCACTGCCTCTATGGCTACATCCACCCCTCTTTTTCTCTCGGTTAGGTTTCTTACCGCTTCTATCTGATTATCCACCAAAGAGGCATCTACCAGCTCATCAGCTCCCAATTCTTTAGCTGTTTTTAGTCTTTCTTCTTTTATGTCCGTAGCAATAACCCTGGCTCCTTTTAACTTAGCTAACTGAATATACATTAAACCTATAGGTCCGGCTCCATTTGCCACTACTGTATCTCCTAATTTTATGTTTGATTCCTCTATCCCATGCACAACACAGGCTAAGGGCTCTACCAGGGCAGCTTCTTTGTAAGATACATAAGAGGGAATTTTTAGAAGATTTTGCTTCACAATAGGAGAGAGAATTTCCACATATTCGGCAAATGCGCCGCTAAGTCTTAAGGTTAAGTTATCGCACATGCTGGGCTTTCCTATCTTACAGTAAAAACAATGGTTACAGGGAGCAGAATTTGCCGCTACCACCCTTGTTCCTTCTTTGAAATTTTTTACCTTACTCCCTATCTTTACTATATCTCCGGCAAATTCATGCCCAAAGACAAAAGGGGGTTTAAAGAGGGGATGTCCTCTGAGGTACATTTTTCTATCTGTCCCGCAGGTAAGAGCTGCTTTTATCTTTACCAGAACTTCAGAAGGACCAATTTCAGGAACCTCTATTTCTTCCATTCTTATATCTTTTACTTTATGAAATACAGCCGCTTTCATTTTCATTTAATTATACTTTTATAAGCTTTTTTATTGAAACAATAACATCTCTTTCATCAGGTAAAAACACATTTTCCAAAATTGAAGATGAGGGTGGGGGTGTATTTGGAGCTGCTATCCTCACAACCGGTGCATCTAAGTAGTCAAATGCTTTTTCTTGAATTTCCATCCCTATCTCTGCTCCAAAACCCATAAATTGAACAGCCTGGTGAACTATTGCTCCTCTACCTGTCTTCTGTATAGATGTTAGTATAGTATCCATATCAAGAGGATATAGACAGCGAATATCAATTACTTCCACTTCTATATCTTCCTCTGATAACTTTTCAGCAGCTTTTAAGGCTATAGGCACCATAGATGACCAGGCAATTAAAGTTATACTCTCCCTGGAAGAATCGGCTTTTCTTTTAATCTTAGCCTTTCCCAGAGGAATCAGATACTCTTCCTTGGGAACCCTGCTTTTAGCTAAGGGGCTCCGGTAAAGATTTTGATGTTCAATAAATACCACCGGATTATCATCTCTTATAGCCGATGATAACATTCCCTTTGCATCATAGGCATCCGAAGGAACAGCAATTTTCAATCCTGGTAGATGGGCAAGTATAGCTTCCAGACTCTGTGAGTGCTGACCAGCGTATCCTTTGCCTCCACCAATACTTGTGCGTACAGTTAAGGGCAAAGTTGCCTGACCCCCGGACATATATTTCCATTTTGCAGCCTGATTTCCAAGCTGATCCAAAGCTTGCAAGATAAAGTCAATATACATTATCTCCACTACAGGTCTGAGGCTTCTCAAAGCTGCCCCAGCCCCACTTCCTATAATTGCTGCTTCTGAGATGGCTGTATTAAAAATGCGGTCCCTTCCAAAAATCTCAAGAAGTCCTTCTGTGGCATTATATGCACCTCCGTATTCAGCAATATCTTCTCCCCAGCGCACAACTCTTCTGTCTCGGCTCATCTCCCGGAATAGGGCCTCAGTTATTGCTTCCCTATAGGTAATTTCCACATCAGGTTCTCTTTCTAAGAACCTTGGTTTTCTTAAGATTGGGGCATTCCTGAACTTTTCAGGAACTGTATTTGAATTGGTATGACTAAAAAGACCAAAATACATTTTTTTTGGATCAGGGCTTTTCGCCTCAGCGGTCTTAACAGTTATACTCTCATTTCGAGCTCTGGCTTCCTTTTCAAATTTCTCAACCTCTTCTGGAGTTATAATTTTCTCTTTTATCAGTTCTTTAGAAAAGGTCTTTAAAGGATCTATTTTTTCCCAGGCCTCAAGCTCTCTTAAGGCACGATAGCTTTCATCCTCTGGTTTTTCTAACCTATCCTTTACATTATGCCCCTTAAACCAATAACACCAAAATTCCAGAAAGATGGGACCCCGGCCTTCTCTGGCCAGCTCTGTTGCTCTTTTAGTTGCATCTCTAACAGCAAGCACATCCATTCCATTAACGATTTCAGCATGCATCCCTTGCTTATTATATCCAAAGCCTCTCTCTGCTAAAAATTCTATTCCTGTAACCTCACCTCTTTGCTGTCCTGTCATTCCATATTGATTGTTAACCGCGACAAATACAATAGGAATTCCAAATTTTTTATTCATTAGTCCATTGGTAAATTGAGCCATGCAAGCCATATTCATTGCCTCATGGCTAATGCCATTGTTAAAGGCACCATCGCCGGCAAAACATAAGGTTATCTTTTTGTCTTCAAAGTATCTTGAGGCAATTCCAGAGCCAACAGCCATACCTATACTTCCTCCCACAATAGCATTTGCTCCTAAGTGACCTCTTTTAAAATCAGCTATATGCATTGAGCCTCCTCTTCCTCTGCAATAGCCAGCTTTTTTCCCGAACAGCTCAGCTATAGCCCTGAAGAGGTGTAATTGTAAAGATTGCTCAATGAGCTCCTGGTGAGTTTTACCTTTGACTTCAAATCCTAAGAAATCTACAGTTTCCTCATCTTCTTTAATTAAGTTGATTAAAGCTCTATCGCTCATATTTTGAATAGCAAAGTATTCTTTGGCCAGAGCATCTCCGTGTCCGCGATGATTGCTGGTGATGTAATCATCTGGCAAAATAGCTGATATAGCACCAGTAGAAGCTGCTTCCTGACCAATTGAGAGATGAGTTGCCCCAATATATAGGTATTTCATAGGGCCATATCTACCTTTGTTTTCCCTTAACTCAAAAATCATCTCTTCAAGGTTTCTGATAAGGAGCATACATTTAAGTAAATCTACACATTCTTCTCTGGTAAGGTTTCCCTCTCTCAACTCTTCCTGCAATGACTTTTTATATTGAAATTTAGGAATTTTACTTTTAATCTCAACAAACCCCGAGGTAAAATCGGGTAATAAAACGATCTCCCTTACCATTTTAATTTTCTCCTTATTTAAAACATAGAAAATTATAAATCATTGAGCGAGGAGACTCGCCCCTCCCCATCGAGAAACATTTTTTACTCATTTACGCATTCACGCATCAACTCATTTACTCATTAGTTTTCGGGCTAATTTTGCTCCACCAGGTGCAGTGGGATCATATCCATCTGCTCCAATATCTTTAGCAAATTCCTCAGTTATAGCACCTCCGCCAACCATTATCTTTACTTTATCTCTGAGATTTCCTTCCTTTAAAAGAGCAATAACTTTCCTTTGCTCGGGAGCAGTCATAGTCATAAGAGCAGACATAGCCAGGATATTTGCTCTGTATTTCTTGACCGCTTCTACAAATTTTTCCGCAGTAACATTAATTCCTAAATCATGAACAGTAAAACCCTCAGCAGCAAGTAATGTGCACACCATTGTCTTTCCTATGTTATGGATATCTCCGAAAACTGTTCCAGCAACAACAGTCCCTGTAGTTTCTACCTTTATCCCCTTTCTTTTGATTTCTTCCTGTATTATAGGCATAGCAGCTTGCATAGCATCTGCTGCCCCAACTAAATCAGGAAGCCAGAGTTCTCCCTTGCTAAAACCATCGCCAACTTGCCTGATAGCTTCTGTCATTGCATTCAGTGCTTTGACAGGATCTATTTTTTTCTCAGCCACCTGTTTAGCTAAACTGGCCGCCTTTTCATTATCATACTCCAGGACAGCTTTCTTTAGCTCCTCAAAAATCTCATTACTCATAGTATTTTCCTCCTCTTATTTTTTTATAGATAAGGTAGTTTACTATTGGGAGGCTAAATATCCCCCTCTCCTAAATCTAATTCACCCTCACCTTAATCCTCTCCCATAAAGGGAGAGGAAAAAAGGAAAGGAATATATGCCCTCCCGTAAGGGGAGAGAAAAGAAAACTGATATATTTCTCTCCTATCTAAGTGAAGAGTTTTACCAGGGCACCGAATCTGGGTTTAATTATACCGAGGCCTCTATCTGTTTGAGGAATTTCAGTCCCTCCCTGGCAATTGCATCAGCACTGGGAGCTACTTTTCTCCATATAGCAGTCATTCGGGCAATTTCTTCAATGGCAGGAACAAAGGACTCTATGACGGCCCACCTATTATAATTGATTTCCTTTAGAGCCTTGTAAATTTCTTGCCATTGCACATGTCCTGTTCCGGGTATACCCCTGTTGTTTTCACAGACATGAAAGTGATAAAGATACTTACCGGCTGTCTTTATGGATTGATAGAAACTTTCCTCTTCTATATTGAGATGATAAGTATCAAGATGTATTCGGATATTGGGATGAGCAATTTCTTCCACCATTTTGCGAGTATCCTCTGCTATATTTAGAAAGTAGGTCTCATATCGGTTAACAGGTTCAAGAGCAAGCACTACACCTTTTTTTTCTGCATATTCTGCCGCTTTAAGAAGAGACTCTTTGCAGTAATCCCACTCTTGTTTGGTTCTTATTTTTCCGGTAAACTCTCCCCAGGCAGCATATATAACTCCACCTAAAACATCACTTTTTAGCTCGGATGCGATATCAACACGCTCATTAAGAAAAGCTATGCCCTGTTCTCTCTTTTTTTGATCCGAGCTAATCAGGTTGTGTTTTTCCTCCAAAGTAGCAGTAAAGGTGCATTTCATTCCTGTATCCTGCATTTTTTTCTTTATTTTCACTACAGGTAAGGTCTCAGGATGATTAAGATGGATTTCAATTCCATCAAATCCCATTTCCTTTAATTTGTCAAAAAGACCGAGGTCTTTTTCTGTAAACTCAGGTGTCCACATTAATGTATGTGCTGCGTACTTCATTTTTACCTCCTTGATTTTTAGAGTATTTTTAATCTTTGCTCCCGACGAGATTTGGCTTTTGCATATTTTCGCTTTTCCTTTTCTGTCCGGAGGATAAGCTGGGGAACCTCAGTAGGCCGACCTTCCTTGTTTAGAGCCACCATAGTAAGGTATGCTGTAGCTACAGGAAGAATCTTACCTGTTTTTAGTCTTTCTGTTTCAACATAAACCTCTATCTCCATGGATGATTTGCCTACATAGGTGAGAGTAGCTTTTAGAGTTATCACATCACCAATATGCACTGGGTTTTTAAAACTCAACGAATCTATACCTGCGGTAACTACATTATGACGAGCATGACGAGAAGCAGCTACAAAAGCAACCTCATCCATCAGCTTCATTATTACTCCCCCATGAACATTTCCGTAGTGACTTGCATCAGAGGGCATCATCACATGAGATAAAATGGTGGTTGATTGAGCTGGTGTTTTTTGCTCTCTCATTTACAGACTCCTTTTTTCTCTTTAAGTAACTTGTAATTTAAGTTAGATGTTGGTTTTTCACTCAAGACTTATTTTATTATACTGCTCAGGAGTTGTTAAGTCAAGAAGAAAAAAATTGGTTTTTTAAGGTTGACAGAGTGAGCATTAGGTGATATAAAGAACAAAAGAGGTTGAGGAATTGAATTCTTTAAAATATGAAAAGGATAGTGAACAAGTTTTTCCTTCTGGAAAGATAAGCCCTGAAATCCTACAGAAACTTTTTTCTTTCCTTTCTTCTGATAAAACAGTTATTGTGGGACCACAAATTGGAGAAGATGCTGCTGTAATAGAATTTGAGGGAGAATATCTGGTGGTGAAGACCGACCCTGTAACCTTTACTTCTCAGAATTTAGGTTGGTATATAGTAAACATCAATGCTAATGATGTAGCCTGTATGGGAGCTACTCCACGCTGGTTTCTTCTTACCCTTCTTCTTCCTCAAAAACGGGTAAATCAAATCTTTTTAAATGGTATCTTTAACCAATTACTTTCAGCCTCTGAGAAGTTGGGAGTATCTTTGGTAGGAGGGCATACAGAAGTCACCTCTCGTGTAAGTGAGCCCATAGCTATTGGTCAAATGATAGGTAAGGTTTCTAAGGATAAATTAGTTAAAAGTTCTGGAGCAAAGGTAGGGGATGTTATACTACTTACCAAGGGAGTAGCCATAGAGGGAACCAATGTAATTTATCAGGAAAAAAGAGAAGAGCTAAAGGGAAAAATTTCTACCTCTTTTTTAAAGAGTATGGAAAGATTTCTCTATACTCCAGGGATAAGTGTAGTTAAAGAAGCTCTTTTAGCCAGTGAAAAGGTTGAGGTTCATTGTATGCATGACCCCACTGAAGGAGGTCTTAAAGCTGGACTCTGGGAGATAGCTTATGCCTCAGGACTAGGTGTAAGAGTTAAAAGAGAAAAGATTCCCGTTTTGAGAGAAACCCAGATTCTCTGTAATATTTACCAATTGGACCCTTTAGGACTCTTAGCCTCAGGGGCTTTAATTTTAACTCTTGATCCAAAGGAGGCAGAAAAACTGTTGAATTTATACAAAAAAGAGGGGATAAAATGTGCATCTATTGGAGAGGTAGTGCCAAAAAAGGAAGGTCTTAGCATTGTTGAGGGAACTAAAAGCCATTATTTTTCTGTAAACTACAGGGATGAGTTAAATAAAATTTTTTAAAGGAGTTAGTTAATGCTAATTATTCCTGCTATAGACCTAAAGGACAATCAATGTGTGCGATTATGGCAGGGAAAAAGGGATAAAGAGATTATTTATTCTGATAATCCTTTAGCTATGGCTAAGCTATGGGCAGAAAAAGGAGCTCTCCGTTTGCATATAGTGGATTTAGATGGTGCCTTTTCCGGCAGGCCCAAACATCTTAAACTGGTAGAAAAGATAAGAAGAGATGTTCAGATTCCTCTGGAATTTGGAGGAGGAATCAGGAATATGATTACTCTTAAGCAGGTTTTAGGCACAGGAGTAGATTTTGTCATCCTGGGAAGCAAAGCCTTATCCCTTGATTTTGTTAAGAGATGTGTGCAGGAATTTGGAGATAAGATTATCATTTCTCTGGACTCTCAAGAAGGCAAGTTAGTTATTAAAGGATGGGAAGAGGAAACCTTTGTTAAGGCAAAAGACTTAGCCCGGGATTTAAAAAATGTGGGAGTTACCAGCGTTGTTTTTACCAACATTAAAAGAGATGGAACTATGAAGGGAGTTGATATTAAATTTATCAAAGAATTCTTAAAAAATGTCAATTTAAATGTAATTGTGTCAGGAGGTGTCTCATCTTTAGAAGATGTTAAAAAGATTATTGATTTAAGAGATAAAAATGTAAAGGGAATAATCATAGGAAAAGCTCTTTATGCTGGAGGAATAAAATTGGAGGAGGCTTTAAAATTAGTCAGGTTAAAATGAAACTAATAGATGAGCTAAAATTTAACCCACAGGGATTAATACCAGTGATAATTCAGGATATAAGAACAGGTGAGGTTTTAATGATGGCCTGGATGAACAGAGAAGCTTTAGAGAGAACTCTTTGCACAGATAGAACTTGCTTTTGGAGTAGATCGCGGGAAAAGTTCTGGGTAAAAGGAGAGAGATCTGGCCATTATCAACTGGTTAAAGAAATAAGAATAGATTGCGATGGAGATGCCTTGCTGATAAAAGTAAATCAGATAAAAGCTGCCTGTCACAAAGGATATAGGTCTTGTTTTTTTAGAAAAGTTACTGGAAAAGACGATTTAAAAGTAGTGGAAGAGAAAATTTTTAATCCTGAAAAGATTTATAAATGAAACAAAGAGTCTCTTTCCTTTTTTTAATGGTAATTTTATTTTTTCTTCCTCTGGTTGGCATCTCTCAAGATTCTCCTTTAATAAAAGTTAAGATTCTGGAAGGTAAAGTTGTTAAAGTAGGAGCCACAGGTTTTTATCAGATAAAAGGAGAGGCTAAAAATTGCAGCTTAAGTCCTTGCTCAATTTTATTAAGAGCTACTTCAAAGGGAATAAAATTTGATTCAAAAATATGGGGAAAAAAAATTTGGATAATTCCTCAAAAGGATTCTTTCTGCATAGCTAATGGTAGAAGATACCGGGGGAAGATACTGATTCTTCAAAAAAGTGGTATTTTAGAAATAATCAATCAACTTCCCCTGGAGGATTATCTTTACGGGGTTATAAAGTGGGAAATTGATCCCAACTGGCCTTTTGCCAGTGTGGCTGCTCAGGCTGTTGCAGCCAGAACCTATGCTTTTAAAAAGATAAGCGATTCCTCAAATGAGGATTATCATTTAGTTGATGAGGTAAAGCATCAGGTGTATGGAGGAGTAGAATCAGAGGACCCCTTAGCTCGAATAGCCGTAGATTTAACCCGAGGTGAGATTCTTATCTTTCAAGGCGAACCTATTGAGGCTTACTATTATGCCTGTTGTGGAGGCTATACTGCTTCCAGTTTTGATGTCTGGGGAGAAGATCTTCCCTATCTTCAGGCTATTTCTGAAAAGTTTTGTACAGAATCACCTCACTATCATTGGAGATTTTCAATAAAAGCGCAAGAGCTCAAAAAAATACTTGAAAGGAAAGGGCTGATCATAGAAGAAATCAATCAGATTGAAGTAGTAAATTGGGACAAAGGAGAAAGGGTAAGGAAGTTAGCCATTGATTCATCAAAAGGTGAAATTCATTTAGCAGGAACCGAGTTTCGGCGTTTAGTAGGACCTAATAAAATTAAAAGTACCCGGTTTAAAGTTGAGAAAAAAGGCAATTATTTTATCTTTATTGGAAAAGGCTGGGGTCATGGAGTGGGGATGTGTCAATGGGGAGCTAAAGCTATGGCTGAGAAGGGATACAGTGTAAATGAAATACTCAAATTTTACTACCCCGGCACAGAAATTGAGAAGGCATACTAAATAAACTGGCGCTATAATATCTTGACAATTTCTTAGGGATTAATACTCTAAGAGAAAAGGGTAAAAAGTTATGGTAGAAAAAAAGGCAATTTTCACAATTATTGATGGATTGGGTGACAGAGCAGTAAAAGATGGGAAAACCCCTTTGCAATTGGCAAGTAAACCTGTTCTTGATGATTTAGCCCGAAAAGGAGCTACCGGGTTAATGAATACTCTGGGAGTTGGGGTTATCCCGGGCAGTGATACCGCTCATCTGGCTCTTTTTGGTTATGAGCCAAAAGTTTACTATCGGGGAAGAGGTCCTTTTGAAGCTCTGGGAGTTGGGATTGATTTGAAAGAGGGAGATGTTGCCTTTAGATGCAATTTTGCCACTGTAGATGAAAAATTTCAAGTTATAGATAGAAGAGCAGGAAGATTAAAAGATGAGGGAGTTGAGCTTGCCAAATCCTTACAGGGTATTAAAATAAATGGAGTAGAGATTATTTTTACCTCCTCTACTGAACACAGGGGAGTTTTAGTTTTAAGAGGAAAGGGTCTTTCATCAGCTATTTCCGATACTGACCCACATTCTTCTCAGATTATCCCTCCCTTAAAATCAAAGCCTCTTAAGGATACTGAAGAGGCCAAAAGAACTTCTCAGATAGTGAATGTATTTGTAAAGAGGAGCTGGGAAGTTCTCTCCTCTCACCCTTTAAATAAGGAAAGGGAAAAAGAGGGAAAACTGCCAGCTAATATAGTTTTGACTCGAGGAGCAGGAGTATATCAGAAAGTGGATTCTTTGGAGGAAAGATATGGATTTAGCTCTTGCTGTATATCAGGAGCTGCTCTTTATAAAGGAGTGGCCAGGTATGTAGGGATGCAAATTATTAAGGTTAAAGGAGCAACAGGAAGAGTAGATACGGATATTGAAGCCAAAGCTCGGGCAGCTAAGGAGGCCTTAAGAAAATTTGACTTTGTTTTTCTTCATGTAAAGGGAGCTGATAATGCCAGCCATGATGGAAATTTGAAAGATAAGATCTTAATGATTGAAAAGGTAAATCGACTGGCTGAAATCTTAAGAGAAGAGGATGTGTGGTTTGTTATAACAGCTGATCACTCTACACCTGTTTCTATAAAGAGGCACAGTAGTGATCCTGTTCCCGTGCTAATCTATGGAGATGGTATAAGGAGGGATACGGTAAAATCTTTTGATGAGGTTTCTGTAGCATCAGGTTGCCTGGGACATTTTACTGGAACACAGTTAAATAAGGTAATAGTAGATTTAATGGGATGCGGTCATATGGTTGGTTCTTAAAAAATTTTTAACTGAGAAGAGGTGATAAATTTGATAGAAGTTCGAGTTATTAATGTGGCTATTGATATTAAATCAAAGATGCCGGTAATTGTTTTAAAGGAGAAAGAGGGTGAGAAAACTTTGCCTATATGGGTTGGTTTGTTTGAGGCTCAATCCATTGCCTTAGCCTTAGAGAATGTAAAGCCTCCTCGTCCTTTAACCCATGATTTGGCCAAGTCTTTAATTGAAAAGCTTAAAGGAAAAGTGGATAGAATAGTGATAAATGATCTTAGGAATAACACCTTTTACGCCAGGATTCTGATAAAACAAAACGGAAAAAGTATTCAGGTTGATTCTCGTCCCAGTGATGCTATAGCTTTAGCCCTGAGGCTCAAAGTTCCCATATACATTGATGAAACTGTTTTAGATAAAGTAGCTTCAGGAGGAGGTCCCATTAAGGATAAGGAAATTGAGGAATTCAAGAAAGAATTAAAAGAGTTAAAGCCAGAGGACTTTGGTTAGCAGCTTAAAAAGGAAAGAGATATCTATTAATATAATAGCTGTTTGCCTTCTCGAGTAATTTTAATTTTTCCCAGGATAATACTCCCTATTTGCTCTTTTTTAAGGGGAGTGTAAATATAAACTTTCCTTTCCTTTGTGTTTAGTTCCTCGATTATTCCCAGAGCCATATCTTTTCCCTGCTTATCTCTCAAGCTCACCAGATGATCAGGGATAAAAGATTGTGTTGTTAAGGAAGAACTTATTCCCACCTTTTTTAGGGATATTTCTTTTAAAGAAGCTCCTTTAAAGTAATTTTTAAATTTTTTTTCTCGGTGACTCCTTCTAATTAAATAGTTCTTTGGATTTATTTGAGAAGGGACAGAGATTCTGAATATCCTGGGAGTTAATATTCCTTTGAAAGAGATGAGGATGTGTTCCAGTTCATCCTCTTTTTGTAAGGCTAAAAGCAGTTGAGGATGAATAATATCAATTATGGATAGTTTTAAAGCTTTTCCTACTCCATCCCTTACCAGTCCAGTTGTGTCCACAAT
>JAUWJM010000182.1 GCA_030607715.1 Candidatus Aerophobota bacterium | reverse complement strand
GGTAGTGGAATTAAACCAGGATATCATCCGGAGACTTGCCCTTCTTGCGGAGGAAGTGGGCATATAGAGACGAGGCAGGGGTTTTTTTCTTTTTCCCGAGCCTGCACCCAGTGTCGGGGAAGAGGGACTATCATTCGCAATCCCTGTCGGAAATGCCGTGGAACAGGAAGGATTAAGAAGAATAAGAAGATTAAGGTAACCATCCCTGCTGGTGTAGATAATGGGTCTCGGTTAAGATTGAGGGGAGAAGGCGAGGCTGGTTTAGAAGGAGGCTCTCCGGGAGATTTATTTATTACCCTCAGAGTAAAATCTCATCCTCTGTTTACACGAGAAGGGGATAATATAATACTGGAGCTCCCTATAAGTTTTGCTTTAGCTGCTCTGGGTGGGGGAATTAGCATTCCCACTTTAGATGGAAAGGTAAGGTTAAAGATTCCTTCAGGCACACAGACCGGTAAGATATTCCGTTTGAGGGGAAAGGGCGTTCCCCATCTTAACTCTTTTCAAAAAGGTGACCAGTTAATCAAGATATCGGTGGAAACCCCGGTAAATTTAACTTTAGAGCAAAAACAGCTTCTCAAAAGGTTTGATGAGCTGGGGAGAAATAATGGGCAGCCCAAAGTTAAAGATTTCTTTACCCGAGTAAGGAATCTGTTTAAATAAATTCAGGTAGTAGCCGCAGGCTTTAGCCTGCGTAAATCTAATGACTACAGAAAATATACAGAGAGTGGCCTTAGCCACTTTGGGATGCAAGGTAAATCAATATGAAACCCAGATTTTAAGAGAAAAATTTCAAAGAGCAAATTTTAAACTGGTTAACTTTTCTGAAGAGGCAGATATTTATGTAATTAACAGTTGTAGTGTTACTAAAAGAGCTGATCAAAAATCAACAGATTTAATTAGACAAGCCCTGGGAAAAAATAATGGAGCATCTGTAGTAATAACGGGTTGTTTAGTAGAAGCAGAGGCGGGCAAGATTAAGGATAGGTTCCCCCGGGTTAAGTTAGTGGGCAATTCCGAGAAGCTCAAGATAGATGAACTTTTTGTCTCTTTGGATAGTAAGCATCTAACAGGGAAAACAGTCTCTTTTATTCAAGATTTTTACTCTCATGATAGAACTTTTATTAAAGTGGAGGATGGGTGTAATCAATTTTGCACCTACTGCCGTATCCCCTTTGTCAGGGGAAGCAAAATTCGCAGCCGCACTCCCCAGGAGATCCTTGCCGAAATTCAGCTTTTAACAAATCGAGGATTTAAAGAAATTGTCTTGGTAGGAGTAAACTTAGGTCTTTACGGAAAAGATTTTACTCCTCCTTTAACTTTAGTTAACCTCCTTGAGAGTATTCTTACTCTTAAGGGGAATTTCAGAGTAAGATTGAGTTCTCTTGAACCTAATTTAATACTACCAGAGTTACCAGATTTAATGCTTGATCCTCGAATATGTCCTCATCTGCATCTCCCTTTGCAGAGTGGAGATGATGAGATCTTGAAGAGGATGGGGAGAAGATATACCAGGGATGAGTATCTTAAGTTGATACAAAGTCTTAAGAAAAAAGTCCCTTATCTGGGTATTACTACTGATGTTTTGGTAGGTTTTCCTGGTGAGGAGGCTCATCATTTTCTAAATACTTACAATTTTATAAAAGAGGTTGGATTTAGCCGACTACATATCTTTAGATTTTCTCCTCGAAAAGAAACGTCTGCCTTTTTAATGACTGCTCAGGTTGAGGAAAAAGTAAAAAAGGAAAGAAGTAAAAGGCTAAGGGAACTGGGCTCTGACCTTTCTTTAAAATTTATCTCTCAATTTATAGGAGAAAGATTACCGGTTTTAATTGAAGGTAAAAGGAAATCCAAAACTCAGCTTCTCGCAGGATACACCCATAACTATATTAAGGTTTTTTTATCGGGAAACAGAGAATTAAGGGGTGAGGTTAAGCAGGTGAGGTTGGTAAAGGCAGGCCCTGGTTATGCCCTGGGAGAGCTGTAAAGAAGCTCATAGCTCATAGCAGTAGAGACTATGAGCTATGAACCATGAGCTATTTTTAGAGGTGTTTTATGAGATCTCCTGTAAAAATTAAAGATTTAACTAAAGAAGAATACCAGAGGATAATTGAAAGGTCCCGGAAAAAGTTAAAACAAATTTTCTCCGAGATTGTCCCTATAATTGAACAGGTAAAGAAAGACGGAGATACTGCAGTTTTAAAATTTACTCGTAAGTTTGATGAGGTAGTTTTATCTTTAGACCAGACTCGGATAAAAAAAGAAAAGATTGAAGAGGCTTACCGTCAGGTTTCCCCCCAGCTCATTAAATCTTTAAAGAAAATGAAAGAGCAAATTGAGGATTTTCATCAACACCAGATAAGAAGAGATTATATTCTTAAAAAGAGTTTATCGGGCAGGAAGGAAGCTTCCTATACTTTAGGAGAGAGGTTTGTTCCTGTTAAAAGAGCCGCAGTTTATGTTCCGGGAGGAAAAGCTAATTATCCATCTACAGTTGTAATGGGGGTTGTTCCAGCTAAATTAGCTAAAGTTTCAGAGATAATAGT
>JAUWJM010000145.1 GCA_030607715.1 Candidatus Aerophobota bacterium | reverse complement strand
GAAGCTATTATTGGAGCTATTTATTTGGACAGAGGATTAAGGGTTACTGGTAAATTTATCTCTAATTTGCTTGCTGATGAGAAAGGAAACTTGAAGAAAATGCATGATTTTAAATCCCTTCTCCAGGAGTATAGCCAATCAGTGCACAAAGTAATTCCTAAGTATAGGGTAGTTCGAGAAGTAGGTCCTGATCATAAGAAAAAATTCAAAGTAAAAGTGAAAATAGGAGAAGCAATTTTGGGCGAGGGATGGGGTATCAGTAAGAAGAAAGCGGAAAAATTAGCTGCTCAGGATGCCTGGGATAAGATAAAATTAAAGGAAAAGTAATTATTTAACCACTGATTTACGCAGATAAACACAAATATTATCAATTTTGGAAAGAAAAAGTTGAATATGGAGTTGTTGAATAATTATTGGTGATGATTAGTGATTAGAGTAGTAAAAGGAAAAGAGTGAAGTCCCTGATTGTTAGTCCCTCTGGAGTTAGGGGGGTTGTGGGAAAGGATTTGGTTCCCGAAGTTGTGGTGAAATTTGCCCGAGCTTTTGGAAAGTTAATGAATGGAGGGAAAATAGCGATAGGTTCGGATACCAGAACTTCAAATGAGATGTTTAGATACGCTGCTTTTAGTGGCCTTCTCTCTCTGGGATGTGATGTAGTAGATCTTGGTATTTGCCCTACTCCTTCTATCCAGCTTATGGTAAAACAGCTAAAAGCTCGAGGAGGAATTGTTATCACTGGTAGTCATAATCCTGTAGAATGGAATGCTTTGAAGTTTGTTCGTTCCGATGGTCTCTTCCTCTATCCTGAGGAAGGAAAAAAACTTCTTGAAATATATGAGAATTCTATAGCACAGGTAAGTTGGGATGGGATAGGAACCATCTTTAAGGATGGTTCTGCCATTGACAATCATTTAGGGAAAATTTTGGAGGTGGTGGATAAGGAGAAAATAAGAAAGAAAAAATTTAAAGTTGTCCTGGATGCCTGCAATGGGGCAGGAGCCTTAATCAGCCCTCTTCTTCTCAATGAATTGGGTTGTGAAGTAACAAAAGTAAATTGCATTCCTAATGGAATTTTCCCCCATCCTCCTGAACCTATTCCCTCTAATTTAGGAGAGCTTTGCAGAATAGTTAAAGATGAGAAAGCAGATATTGGGTTTGCTCACGATGCTGATGCAGATCGATTAACTGTGGTTTCCGAAAAAGGAGAAGCTCTACCTGAGGATTATACCCTTCTTCTAACAACCCGATTTATTCTAAAAAAAAGTAAAGGATTGGTAGTAACGAATGTTTGCACAACTCATGCCTTAAATGAGGTAGCCCGGGAATTTGGATGTGAAGTTATTCGTACCAGAGTAGGTGACATATGGGTATCGAGTCTTATGAAGGAAAAAGGAGCAGTGATAGGAGGAGAGGGAAACGGAGGAGTAATTATTCCACAAATTAACTATGCTCGGGATGGAATAGCTGCCCTAGCTTTGTTGTTAGAATATTTAGCTCAAGAAAATAAACCAGTTTCGCAGTTGGCAGATAGTCTTCCTCAGTATTTTATGGTGAAGAAAAAGTTGAGAGCTTCCCCTGGTTGTTTTGCTCAGATTGAACAAGGATTAAAGGAAGAATTTGAAAAAGAGAAATTAAATTTTTTAGACGGGGTCAAGGTAAAGAAAAAAGAGGGTTGGGTCCATATAAGAGTATCGTGAACTGAGCCTGTAATTAGGATAATCGCTGAGGCTAAGAGCAAACTTGAGGCAGAAAAATTTGCCCAATGGGCAATAAAAAGAATGAAAGAGTAATGTTTTAAACAGGCATATGGAGTTAGATCCTGATTAAAATAAGTCAGGAAGGAGGGTATTAAGGCTGCTGTGAAAAAAAGGGCAAGGCTTTATACACTTTTTACTATTTGCCTTGGGTTATCTATTTTAGCATATTTGACCTTTAATATGTCTTTTAACTGGGAAATAGCATGGGCATTTCTGTTTTGGTCCATTTTAATTTTGGTGACCGAATCACTTTCTACTCCTTTGCCCCATGGCGGCACTGTTACCCTTGGTTTTCCTATAGTTTACGCTACTCTTCTTATATATGGTCCTGCATTTAGTAGCTGGATAGCATTTTGTGGTGGTATACTTGAGTTCAAATCTAAAGATGACAAAAAAGGGAAAGCATTATATAAAGTTTTATTTGACGGTGCTCAACTTACCATTTCTATATCCTTAGCCTGGCTAATTTATAAACAACTTGGGGGAACTCTCATTACCACTGTTTTCTCAGGTAATATTATTTGTCTAGGATTGTCCGCCTTAGTTTACTTTATAACCAATTCCTTTTTAGTAAGTATAGTTCTTTCTATGGAGAAGAAAACTTCTTTTATGGATATGTGGTTAAGTAATTTTAAATGGCTTACTCCCAATTATTTAGCTCAAACTCCCCTTGGATTTTTAATGGCTGTAATTTATAAGCAGATAAGCTGGTGGGCTGTTATTTTCATTGCCTTCCCCCTTTTTATTGCTTACTATTCCTATAAACTTTATATGGATATGCAAAAAGAGCATCTGAGTGTTATCCAAGCTTTAGCCTCTGTTGTAGAGGCAAGAGACCCCTACACTGAGGAGCACTCAAAGAGAATGGCCGAATATGCTATGGCTACAGCAAAAGAACTGGGATTTTCTATGTATGATACACGGGTAGTACGTTACGCTGCTATTCTGCATGATATTGGAAAAATTGGAGTAAAAGATTATATTCTTTCCAAACCTGGAAATTTAACTAAAGAAGAACAAAAAAAAATGCAAGAGCATTCCCAAATTGGAGCGGATATTGTTGCTCAAATTGACTCTTTTAAAGAAGCTTCTAAATTAGTTTATCATCACCATGAAAGATACGATGGTAAAGGATATCCCAAAGGATTAAAGGGAGAAAGTGTTCCCCTGGGAGCAAGAATTATTGCTGTAGCTGATGCCTATGATGCCATGACTTCTCGAAGGCCCTATCGTCAGGCTTATTCAAAGGAAAAAGCTGTAGCCGAGTTAAAAAAAAATATAAAAACACAGTTTGATGGCAAAGTAGTTAAAGCTTTTCTTAGGGTGATAGAGAGAAATGCTACTTGATGCATTAGTTATTTCCTTGATAGTTGCTCTGTTAAGGGGAGGAAAACTGAGAAGATTAGCTGAGCTTCCTTTAAAGAGGATAGAATTAATAGTATTAGCTTTTCTAATTCAGTTTTTATTATCCTGGGGCGGAGAAAGAGGAGTTGTTTTCCTTTCAAGATGCGGAGTTTATTTATACATTGGGTCCTATATTTTACTTCTAATAGCAATTTGGTATAACAGACACATTAAGGAAATGATAATCTTTGGAATAGGAATAATGATTAACTTTTTGGCTATTCTTGCTAATGGAGGACAAATGCCAGTCTCAATTAGTGCTTTAAATAGGGCAGGAATGATGGATGTGCTTCCTCTTCTCAAAAGCAAAACTTATGTGTTGCATAGTTTATTAAATGAGGGAACAAAATTAAAATTCTTAACCGATATAATTCCTTTACCTTCTCCCTACCCCAGACCTAGAGTCTTAAGTGTTGGAGATATAATAATGGCTCTTGGTATTTTTCTCCTTATACAACATAGCATGGTAAAGAGACGAGAGACAAGAGATAAGAAGGCAAAAGAAGGCGAAAAGCTAAGAGATAAACGAGATTAGCGAAATGAACAAAGCCACGAGGTAAACAAATGAACGCAGAGGATCTGTTAAAAGAGATGAAAGAGAAAGGGGCTTCAGACTTGCATTTAGTGAGTGGGGTTCCTCCTGTATTTCGAATCAATGGTTCTCTTGAATTCACCAATGGCGAAAGATTAGATCCCGAAAGGATAAAGTCCCTTGTTTACTCTTTAATGACAGAAACTCAAAGAAAAACTTTTGAAAAGAAAAGGGATTTTGATTTTTCTTATGGTATTTCGGGAATGGGAAGATTTAGAATTAATACTCATTATCAGCGTGATTCAGTAGCTTGTGCTATCAGGCTTATTTCTGATGCTACTCTTTCTCTTTCCGAGTTAAATCTGCCTTCTATTATTGCTGAGTTATGCCTTAAAGATAAAGGTCTTATTTTAATAACTGGCCCTACAGGATGTGGAAAATCAACCACTTTAGCTTCAATGATAAACATAATTAATGAAAAAAGATCGGTTCATATTATAACTATAGAGGATCCCATTGAATATCTTCATCCTCACAAAAAAAGCATTGTAGAACAAAGGGAAATAGGCTCTGATTCTTTATCTTTCGCCCTTTCCCTTAAATACTGTCTAAGGCAGGATCCAGATGTTATATTGATTGGAGAAATGAGGGACCTGGAAACTATATCAATTGCTATAACTGCTGCTGAAACAGGACATTTAGTTTTGGCTACTCTTCATACTCCTGATG
>JAUWJM010000016.1 GCA_030607715.1 Candidatus Aerophobota bacterium | reverse complement strand
CATTATAGCTAAATTCTGGTAAATATGCAAATTTTATCATCAAATCTTGTCTTTAAGCTCCCGGAGTAGCTTTTCAAAAAGAGCTATTTTGCTTTTTGAATCCAGCGCGTCTATCAGTTCCGCCACTCCGGAATGAATCTTTTTATTTATTATAGTTTAAATTTGGTAAAGATGCAAGGAGATTTTATTTGACACTAGCTTCAACATATTATAAACTTAATACAACAATCAAGAAACTCACCGCTGAGAAAAAAATCTGGTAATCAAAACCCAGTTACTGCTACCATGCAAAAATATATTTTAGCTATTGATCAAGGAACTACAGGCACAAGGGCAGTGCTCCTTAATCAGGAAGGAGAAATTGTAGCTAAATATTACCAGGAGCTTGCCCAATACTTCCCTCGAGCAGGTTGGGTAGAGCACGATCCTGAGGAGATCTGGCAAACTTCCCACCAAACTATACAAAGAGTCTTATTGAAAGCCAAGATTATCAGCTCTGATATAGCTGCCATAGGTATTACTAATCAGCGGGAAACAACCATACTCTGGGATAAAGATAGTGGAAAGCCTGTGTATAGAGCTATTGTTTGGCAATGTAGAAGAACTACTCCTTTATGTGATAAATTAAAGAAAGATGGTCTTACACAGATAATCAAAAACAAGACAGGGCTCCTTATAGATCCCTATTTTTCGGCAACAAAGATAAGGTGGATCCTGGATAATATCCCAGGAGCTAAACAAAAAGCAAAGAAAGGCAAGATTATCTTTGGCACCGTTGATAGTTGGCTATTATGGAAACTCACTAAAGGTAAGGTTCATCTCACAGATTATACCAATGCTTCCCGAACCATGCTTTTTAACATTCACAGCTTTAACTGGGATAAGGAACTAATGGATATTTTTGATATTCCCCGAGAAATTCTTCCCCAGGCAAAACCTTCCAGGTATATTTATGGATATACTGATGGAGATGATGTTCTCCCAAATGGCATCCCCATTGCAGGAATTTTAGGTGATCAACAGGCAGCCCTTTTTGGACAGGCCTGTTTTTATCCGGGAATGATTAAAAGCACCTATGGAACAGGGTGTTTTCTTCTCCTCAGCACGGGAAGGAAGATAATCAACTCCTCTAAGGGTCTACTAACTGATATTTCTTGTAATGAAAAGGGTGATCCCGTGTATGCACTGGAGGGAAGCATCTTTGTGGCTGGTGCGGCTATTCAGTGGCTGCGAGACGGCCTGGGGTTAATTGGCACTCCCCAAGAGACAGAGACCCTGGCCGGTAAAGTAAAGGACACCGGAGGAGTATATGTAGTTCCAGCTTTTACCGGGTTAGGTGCACCCTATTGGGATGCATCAGCTCGAGGAGCTATTTTAGTAATAACCAGAGAGACAGGGAAAGAGCATCTAATAAGAGCTACTCTGGAATCTATTGCCTATCAAACAAAAGATATTTTAGAAGTTATGTTAAAAGAGACAGGCATCTGTATTGAGAAAATAAGGGTAGACGGTGGTGCGGCAAAGAATAATTGGCTTATGCAATTTTTGGCAGATATCTTAAATCTTCCTGTGGAAAGACCCCTTTACCTGGAAACCACCTCTTTAGGAGCAGGTTTTTTAGCTGGTCTTGGGATAGGCTACTGGAAAAAGGAGGAGATTTCACACCTTTGGAAAAGAGAAGCTATTTTTCTTCCTCAGATGAGGAAAGAAAAGAGGGAAAAATTATATACAGGATGGAAAAAAGCTGTTGCTCGTATACTCACCTCAAATTAGTGGACAAATTACCAAATCTGAGTTCATTCATCTTCAGGGGGAAGGGAGTTTTTCTGGGAAGAGGGAGGCCGAATCGCTCCTTGTAGCATAAGCATCCCCATTTTATAGCGGGAAATAACAACAAGTTTGGCATCAGCATCTTTCATTTCAGATACTATCTGCAATTCAGCAACAGCAAGAGGGATTTTATTTTGACCCTCATAAACATTGCCTAAGAGAAAATGGGCATAAGCACTCTCAGGATCAATTTTTAGAGCCTGCTTAGCATCTTTTTCTGCCTTATCAAGCTTACCTCTTTGTAGATAAACCATTCCCCTTTGAAGATAAAACTCAAGTGGAGAAGGATACAGTTTTTTTGCCCTGGCAAAATAAGACTGTGCCCTTAAGGGCATTTTTTCCCCCTCATAGATAATTCCCAGGAAGAGGTAATTAATAGCTTCCTCAGGGGCAAGCTGGGTAGCTTTTTTATACTCTTTTAAGGCACCATCCAGATTACCTTCTTGCAAGAGCTTATTCCCCTTTTCCTGGCAGATAACCCAGGGGCTGGGTTTGGGAACAACAAATTGGAGGATAACATAAATACAGATGAGAATACCTCCAATTATTCCTGATCGAATTAGCCACTTTTTCCCCTTTGCTCTTCTTTTGTGCTTTAAAAACTCATCCAGATACCACCACCAATGAGAAGAAGGGATTTTTTGTTCTTCCCGGTAAGAAGTTATATCTACCAGCTTTTTAATATTTCTTAAAACAAAGTTAGCTCTATTCTTAATAATATGATCCAGAGATTCCAATTTTGCTCTTTCCACTGAAAGATCAACCCCTTTTTCATCCAGTTTTCTTAAGAGTTTTTCAATTTCATCTCTAAGATTAAATATCTGGGGTAGTTGTCCCCTTAAATTATCTATATTCAGTAAAAAACTCTTATATCTTTCTATGATCTCTCTTAAGTAACCTAAGGTTTCCTTTTTTTCTTCCATAACAATTTTTAGTTAACTCTTTTGCCCAGGCGAGTGCCAAATTCTTTTGCCTCTGATTTTTTCTTAATCTGTCTGAAATCAATCACAATTGAACCCTTTTCCTCCAGCTCATGCATTAATCTTCTGGTAGCCTTTACTGTTCCCAGCAATTTAGGAAAGACAAACACCACACTTTTCTTTCCCTGAAATCCAGTGCACTGTTTAAGGTAAGATGATAGTTCTTGAGAGAATTTCCCTCCCCAAAAACCTAAAACCGGGCTTCCCACAAATATTAAATCATAGGCAAAGAGGCTTACCGGCCTTTCCCCCTTTTCCACTTTTACCATTTTTACCTGATTTCCCAACCTTTGCAAATTGGAGAAAATTGTCTCAACAAGCATATCAAACTTCCTTGAGTTACTGGAATATATCAGAATTACTCTCATTTTCTTCTCCTTGATAAAAAGTTTTCATAACTCTCTTCTCCTTAAAAACAAATATGCTAAAGTTAACACTGCTCCAATATAGGTAAAAGCATAAAGGATTATCTCTCCCACATAAACTCCAGAAAGAGAACTTCCCTGAGTTATCTTTCCTCTTATATTGAAGTATTCTAAATTGGGTAAAATCCATCCTATTATTTTAGTTATCCATTGAGTGACTTTGCTCTGGCTTAGATTTCCTATCTGGCAGAGTTGAGGATTAAGATGCCCGGCTAAGTAAAAAAGAAAACTAAAGAGGATGCTGGTAGAGGTAGAGGAGGAAAAAGAGGAAAACATAAGAGCAATAGAGGCTACAACCAGAACTTCTAAAAAACTAAATCCCAGGATAGCAAAGAACATTGGCTCAACTGTTCTTTGCTTAAGGTAAATAACCAAAAAAAGAGCCAATCCACCTATCAGTATGCTAAGGCTAAGAATCCAAACCATTCCCAAAAAATTTCCCAGAATAAAGAAACCTTTACCTACCGGTTTAGAGAAAAGGATATAAGTAGTTTTTTTTTCAATTTCCCCTACCACTGATTCTCCAGCTATACAAAGAGCAATTAAAGCACTAAAAAGGGAAATGCTGGCCAGTCCCACATCTTTAATAATTTTGACCTCAGCAGTAAAAGTTAAAAACTCAAACAGCCTGGACAAAAAGATTAAAATGAGAGCAAAGAATAAAAAAATTAAGAATATTTTACTCTTTAAAGCTTTGCAAAATAAGTTATAGGAAATAGCTAAAATGATTCTCATTGTAGATGCGTTAAAGGGTGAATGCGTAGATGCGTAAATAAGGAGATGGGGAAAACACGTTAACATATCTGCTCATTAATGCATTCACTTATTACTTATTAGCCCTTTGCCTCTTTGCATAGCTAATTCCACTCCATCCCAGTTTAGTCCGCATTATCTTAAAGAAAGCTCTCTCCTTTATTCTTACTAAATGAGCTTGATAGGGAGATTTTTTAATTTCAACTATATCTTCCTCCCTCAGGGGAAAACCAATTTGACCATCTATGGTGAGCAAAATATCCTTAGCAGGTGGTTCTAAAGCTATCTTAACTGTCTCTTCTGAGGAGATAATCAAAGGTCTTACCGCTAAGGTATGAGCACATATAGGAGAAAGGATAACTACCTTAAGTTTTGGAGCAACTACCGGACCACCAGCAGAAAGAGAATAAGCAGTTGAACCTGTAGGAGTGGAGATAATTAACCCATCAGCAGAATAAGTAGTCACCAGTTCATCAGAAACAAAAGTTTTGAAATTTATCATTCGGGGAAGATAAGCTTTACCAATCACTACATCATTTAAGGAAATAGAGCTTTTTATCATCTTACCTTCTCTATAAACCAAAGTATTTAGCATTAACCTTTCTTCTATTTTGTATCTACCTGCTAAGACTTTTTCCAGGCCTTCCTCAAATTCTGAGATGGGAATCTCGGTAAGAAAACCCAATCCTCCAAGATTAATCCCTAAAAGAGGCAATTGATGAGAAGAAAAATCTCTGGCTGCTCTAAATAAGGTTCCATCACCCCCTAAACTAATGATTAATTGAGCTTTTTCTCTTATTTTTTCAATATTAGCTAACATTTTTGAAGGAAAATTACCTTTGATTTGATGAAAAACTAAAACTTCTACTTCTCTTTTTTCCAACCAATTAATTATAGATAAAACTTTTTTTAAGATGTCCTTTTTATTGGGATTCAGTATTATTCCTACTGTTTTTAACATTCCTTATCTCATCCAAATTAGAGCTATTACAAGCCCAATTATTCCTCCGGCAATTACCTCTATGGGACGATGACCCAAGCTTTTCCTTAAATTTATCTTAAGTTTACTTTTTGAAGGTAATTTTTCAATTAGTAAACTTAAAACCTCTGCCTGTTGTTCTACCTCTTTTCTTACACCCACAGCCTCGTAAATTATGGCTAAACTAAAAATTAAGGTAACAATAAAAATAGTAGAGTGCCCCCCTTTTACTATCCCTACCCCTGTAAGAAGAGCTATTACGGCAGCAGAATGGGAGGAGGGCATTCCTCCCGGTTCTACAAATCGATGCCATTTAAGTTTTTCTCCTTTAAATAGAGGGATAATAATCTTTATTCCCTGGGTAAGCACCCAGGCACAGATAACAGCTAAAAACAACCTATCGGTAAAAAAAGATAAAACTTCTTCTCCCATTTTAACTATTTTCTGGGAACAGGGACTCTTGATTTGAAGAGTCTTTATCCTCTCCTTTTTCTGAAGTTGGTTGCCAGGGTTCCAATTTAAACTTATCCTGATCCTTTATTAAAATATTCACCCTCTTTTCCACTTCTTCCAGTTTTTTCTCACAAAAGTTAATTAGTTTCATTCCTTCTTCAAATTTTTCCAGGGATTCCTCTAAGGGAAGATTCCCCTCTTCTAACTGATGGATAATTCCCTCCAATTTCTCCATTGCTTCCTCAAATTTCACTTTTTTCCTCCTCAGCTTTACAAACCTCACCTAAAAGATGCCCTCTGTATAATTTAACTCTTATTTTCTCTCCTTTCCTCACCTGTTGATACTCTCTAACTATTTTTCCCTCAGGATAGCTAAAGCAAATGCTGTAGCCTCTCTCGAGGATAGATAAGGGAGAAAGGTCTCCTACCCTATTGGCACAAGAATTTATTTTCTCTTTTATCCTTTCCAACTTTGTTTTAATTGTACTGCACAGCTTTTTTTCCGTTTCTTTTAATTTTTCCTTTTCCAGATTATATCTTTTCTGAGGTGACAGTCGAATAAAACTTTGCTCAAGGTGGGAAAGATAACTTTTTCTTAGTTGAAATTGATGATTCATATAATCTCCTAAGTTTTTTCTGAAATCATCCACTTGCTGTTTAAGATCACGAATTTTCCTTTGGGGATGTTCTCTCTTAAGAGAATTTTTTAATTTTTCCACATCAGAGCAAATCAGCTGTTCTTTTCTCTTTATCAAGGAACTTAGCTTACTTTTTTTATCCTCCAGCTTAATCTTAAGTTCTTTTTTTTGAGGAATCACTCTTTGAGCTGCTGATGAGGGAGTGGGAACTCTCTCATCGGCAACAAAATCAGCTATGGTTACATCAATCTCATGTCCAACAGCAGAAATGATAGGAATACGAGAATTATAAATAGCCTCAGCTACTATTCTCTCATTAAAGGCAAAAAGGTCCTCCAGAGAACCTCCCCCTCTTCCCATAATTATAACATCTACCCCTTTATGCTGATTTAAATCATCAATAGCCTGGGCAATTTCCTTTGGTGCCTCATCTCCCTGAACTCTACAAGGAGCAATGATAATCTCTAAGTTGAGGAAACGTTCATTCAGGACTGTAAGAATATCTCTAATGGCTGCTCCTTTAGGTGAAGTAACTATTCCTATTCTTTGAGGTAAATAAGGCAAAGGTAATTTGTGCTCGGGTTGGAAATAGCCCTTTTCCCGGAGTTCCTCCTTTAGCTTTTCAAAATTTAAATAGAGCAGCCCTTTACCTACAGGAAGTATTTCCTCTACATAGAGCTGATATCTCCCTTGAGGTTTATAAACTCCTATACTTCCTCGAACAATTACCTCTAAACCATTGTCAAGATCAAACTGCAGGTTTTTTAATTTATCATGAAACATAATACAGGACAGAAGTCCTCCCTCATCTTTTAAGGAAAAATAAAGATGCCTCGAAGGAAGCTTAAAATTTGAAATTTCTCCTTTTACCCATACATTCTGAAGTTTTTCATCTTTTTCCAGAGTTCCCTTTATATAATCAGTAATTTCCCTAACTGTATAGATATGTGTTTTTTGCATTATTTTTCCCATTGTTTTTTGTACAATTATAGAATAGCAAAACTTCCCTTGCTGTCAAGAATAATTTATTTGACGCGACCTCTTGACAAAATAATTTTTTATATTATAATATAATTGAAAATAATTATATTTTGGGGGAAATAATGCAAACCAGTATCTATCATAGAGAAGAAGATAAACTCTTAATTAATGCAATTAAAGAGAAGGCAAGAAAAGAGAGAAAAAGCAAAAGTGCTGTGATACTCTCTATATTGGAAGAATACTTTGGGAAAAAGAAGCTGGGAGAGATACTGTGTGAAATTGGTTATATAAATGATGAACAGCTTGATAAGGGGCTGGAAATTCAGCAAAAAGAGGGAGAAAATAAACTGCTGGGAGAAATTCTTCTTAATGAGAATTTCATCAATAGGGAAGAGCTGAATCGAATTCTTTTTCTTCAAAAAAACAGAAATTATCAAAAGAACGTAAATACTCGGTGAATATTTGCCATAAGTCTTAACAAAAGTTTCCTCCTCTTTCTAAAACCACAAAATTTACCTTCAATTTTTAGATTTGACACGCGTAGTGTTAGCTAAAATTTAAAAGTGCACTATTTTAGGTGATTTAAGTTTTAATTGACAGATTTGACGCTACCATATCAGGAAACATTCTATGCTTACTAAAAGTCGTCAGTGGGTTGTTACAGAGGCACTGCTCAATAGAAAATTGATTACTGAATCTCAATTGAACGAAGCTTTAGCAGAACAAAGGGAAACTAAGCAACCTCTGGAAAGAATCCTGGTAGACCTTAATGTTATTGACAAGGGGGAGCTTAGTGCTTTAAAGAAATCTCTGAAAAAAACATTAGTAGACCTTAATGTTATTGACAAGGGGGAGCTTAGTGCTTTAGAGAAAGAAGAGCCTGTTTCCATTTCTAAGGAGAAATTATTCCCCAAACATATTGATCTTGAAATCTTGAAATTAATTCCTGAAACTATAGCCAAACGTTATCATCTTATCCCTCTGTTTAAGGATGGAAAGGTGATTACTGTAGCTATGGCAGATTCCAGCGATGTTGTAACTATTGATACCATCAGGACTATTAGTGGCTATGAGATTAATGCTGTTCCGGCTTCAGAAAAAGATATTATGGCG
The DNA here is from genome assembly GCA_030607715.1 of Candidatus Aerophobota bacterium. Next base: position 9,015 of record JAUWJM010000016.1, on the reverse strand, counting down.
GCCATAGACAAAAATTATGGTGGTTTTCCTGATATGGAGACAGTTCTGTTAGATTTAGTTAAGGTAGATGAAGCTACGACTGATTTAGAAACGGGAATGGATGTTACTCAGATTAAACTTCGTGCCAATGATCCACCAGTGATCAAGTTTGTTAATCTGCTACTGTTAGATGCTATTGAGCGCAGGGCTAGTGATATTCATATTGAACCTAAAGAAAAAACCATGGATATTCGAATTCGCATTGATGGAGTTTTGCATAAAGTATCACCTCCTCCTAAAACTATGTGCCTGGCCATTATCTCGCGTATAAAAATTCTTTCTAATCTGGACATTGCCGAGCATAGGCTACCTCAAGACGGCCGTTGCCTGGTGAAAATAGGCGACAGGAGAGTGGATATCAGAGTTTCCACCCTTCCTACTATGTACGGACAAAGAGTGGTTATGCGCCTTTTGGATACAGAAAAACTTTTCGTAGATCTTAAAGAATTGGGTTTTGCTATTGATCAGTTTTCAACATTCCAGGAAGTCCTCAAACGTCCCTATGGAATGATATTAGTGACCGGACCAACTGGCAGTGGAAAAACTACCACTCTCTACGCCGGTTTAAAGCATATTAGTACTGTGGAAAAAAATATTATTACTATAGAAGACCCTATTGAATATGATTTAGCAGGAATCAATCAGGTGCAGGTAAAGCCTAATATTGGTTTGACCTTTGCCAATGGTCTACGTTCCATTCTTCGACAGGATCCTGATGTAATCCTGATAGGGGAAATTCGCGACCGTGAAACAGCGGAGATTGCTATAAGAGCTGCACTAACCGGTCATCTGGTCTTTAGTACGCTTCACACTAATGATGCTGTTGATGCTATAGCTCAGTTGGAATACTTTAATATAGAACCCTATCTTATTGCTTCTGCTGTTGATTTAATCATAGCCCAAAGACTGGTTCGTAGAATTTGTTCCCATTGTCAGGAACCCCATGCTGTTTCTGACAAGGTTTTAGAACAATTGGGTTTAGCTCAGGAAAGCAAAAATGATTTTAAGCTATTCAAAGGTAAAGGTTGTTCGTATTGTAACTATACTGGCTATCGGGGTCGAACTGCTGCCTACCAATTCTTCGAAATCACTTCTCGGGTAAAGAAACTAATTTTTGAAGGAGCTAATATGGATATTTTAAGGAAAGAGGCATCCAAACAGGGAATGAGAACCCTTAGAGAATCTGTTATAGAAAAATTTTGGCAAGGAATAACCACTATTGAAGAAACTCTAAGTATCACTTTTGAGGAATAAAAATGCCCAAATTTAATTGTATCTGTGTAGATAATCAGGGACAGAGAGTTGAAACTCATTATGAGGCAAACTCCATACTGGAAGTAACCTCTTTTTTACGAAATAGGAATCTTACGCCAATTTCGGTACAGAAGATCAGATCAGGTACTTTTTTCAGGCAGGTGATGAGTGAGCTTAATAATCTTTCAGTTGCCAGCCAGATAAAGGCATCTGAAAAAGCAATTTTCTTTCGTCAGTTAGGTGCTATGTTAAAGGCGGGAATGAATTTAGTAGATTGCCTTGAAGATTTTTCCTCTCAAATGAGTAACAAGGTTTTTTCTTCTATCATAGGACAGATAAAAAGACGTATAGTCGGGGGAAGCAGCTTTTCTCAAGCCCTGTCAGACTACCCTCGCATATTTCCTCCTCTAATCAAGGAAATGATAACTGTGGGAGAAATGACAGGATCACTGGATGATGTCATCTCTAACATAGCCAGCTTTCTGGAAAGTCAAATAAACCTGAAAAAAAATATAGCCACTGCCAGTAGATATCCAATGTTTATGCTTTTTTTCTTTGTGGTAGCAGTGGGGATAATGATCTTTTATCTTATCCCCATATTTAAAGGGATATTTCTTGCTTATGGAGCTGAGCTTCCTGCTCTCACTCGTTTTACTATGAGTATGAGTGACTTTTTTATTAAAAACCTTGTTTATGAAGTAATTTTTATTGTCGGAATAGGCTTTCTGGGATTTGGATCTGCCGGGACAAGAAAAGGACGGGCTAATCTGGATAAAATAAAGTTGAAGTTACCCATAATTGCCAGATTCATTCACGATACGTTACTGGCACGGATATGTCGTGCTTTAGGTATCTTATTGCAGAGTGGGGTTTCTCTGGTAGTTGCTCTTGAGCAAACCGCTGCCATTAGCGATAATGCAGTAGCAGAAAAAGCTATAAGGGAAATGCGTGAAAAGATTATTCAAGGTTCTACCCTGGGCAAAGAGATGAGAAAGCAGAGTTTTTTCCCTTCTCTGGTAACAGGAATGGTTCATACGGGTGAGGAATCGGGAACACTAAGCGACATATTGCCCCAGATAGCCGATTTCTATGATAGGGAGATAGATTATAAGATAAAAGATCTTGGAGCAACTTTGGAGCCAATTTTGATTATTGGTCTGGGAGCAATAGCTGCTTTCTTTGTTCTGGCAATGTATCTACCTATTTTTCAGTTAGGAGGAGCTATGTAAAAATTAGTAACAGATTTAAAAATTAAAAGAGTGAAAGGAGATAAAAAATGAAGTGGTTGGTAAAGATGTTAGGGAAAGACAAAAAAGGTAAGGGTGGATTTACGTTAATTGAACTGATGATTGTGGTGATCATAGTAGGTGTCCTGGCAGCGGCAGGGGTACCGATATACAGGAGCTATGTGACAAGAGCCTATAAAACTGAAGCCATAGCAAGTTTAGGGGCAATTCGGACAGCTGAGCTCACTTACAAAGCAGAAGAAGGTACTTTTACAGCTACTCTTAGTGATGTTCTAGACCCAGCAAGTGCTTTTGAGCACAATAAATGGTTTAGTGAGGAGTGCTTTAGCACTACTATTACCTGGGCTAAATGCGATGGGGCTAGCGCCACCGGTGATGTTCCTGCTGTAATCAAGACTATTGTAGTAGAGATGGAGCTTTCTACGGGTAATATCTCACCGTAATTGCTTTGCTATTTACTCATAAATGACAAACGGGGAATAAAGCTGTTACAAAAAGTAGAATTTATTCTATATATATGAGTTCATTAAAGTTCTCCGTCTGGCTAGGGGAGGCTTTAGCCTCCCAATTGCTTTTTAACTCTTGCTTAACAAGGGGCGACTAAAGCTACCCACCAGGCGAGTTGTTTGGAATTTTAGTGGCTGATATAGGTTAAAAATACAAGAAGAGGAGTTCTTAAACTACCTCATCTAAAATTAATGGTGAAAACTTCTTTTGTCTCAACAAAAGGTTTTAGTTTAATAGAAGTATTAATAGCCCTTACCATATTGGTTATAGTTATCTTAGGGGTAGGGCTATAATTTTTTTATGTACGCCAGGGCATTCATCGGGAGGGATACCGCCGGATTGCCCTTGAATTAGCCAGCCAGAGGCTGGAAGAGTTGAAAGCAAGCGACTGGCCCCCGGTAGCATCCGGGGAAACTGTGACCACAGTGTATAATCTGCCCGGTGGAAGCATGATTACTAATGCTCAATATAACGATTACTTAACCATAACAGTGACGGTAAAATGGCACGATAACCTCAGCAATGAGGTACAGTTAACTACTTTGATTGCTCCATAAATTTATAATGAGAAAGAACATATCGGGGTTTACCCTAATAGAGTTAATGATAGCTACAATGATAGCTAGCATTGGTATCTTAACTGTTAGTTGGACTCTCATTTCCACTCAAAGTTCCTGGAAAAAGGGCAATGAAAAGCTAGATCTTCAACGAGATGCATACCGTGCGATGATAAAAATAGAGCATGAGCTAAGACCGGCAAGTTTAACGGATATTAGTATTTCCGGCTCCACAGTGATTATTGACAATAATGGTAAAAAGTTTTTTTTAGATGGAAGTAATGATCTTTCTTTTCAGGAATCCAGTGGTGCTTCGGTGGAGTTAGTAGTGGAAGGAGACGAGTACACAGATTTCGTTCCTGCCATTACTAGCGGTGTAGTCATTATCAATTTTACTTTAGTTAGAAAAAGTTCTGAGAGTCCTATATCCACATCGATTAAAACATCGGTAAAGCCACGTAATTGATTATCACAAAAGGAAAAAAGCAATGCATAGGTTGTTAAATGAGGAAGATGGAATTATTCTTCCGATTGTTGTAATCTTCAGCCTGGTTTCTATGATTACTGGATTGACTTTTATACATTTGGGTACACTGGAGAATCGTTTGGTTCGAAAGGAAATTGGGAAAAAACAAGCCTTTTATTTAGCGGAAGGAGGGGTAGAGGATGCTCGAGTTCAATTGGGTCAGAATTGGGATGATTGTGCTTCCATAGACACCACTTTAGGAGAGGGGACTTACGATGTTAGTATTTCTGAATCTGGCAGTAACCGAATAGTAACATCGACAGGAACTGTGGATGGAACAGCGAAGAAGGTAAGAGTTATATTAAAACCACCTATCACTTCGGCTATAGAAGCCGGGGGGAGTGTAATGGTGAAGGGGAGTGCTGAGGTAAACGGCGATATCGAGGAAAACTCTGATTCTTTTGAACATCCTGATGAATATTTTAAAACCGTTTTTGGTGTAAGTAAAGCCGACATGGAACAAAAAACAATAAATGATAGTCCCCCGAATATACATTATGACAGTGCCATTAACAATGATATTGTTGATAACATCACCTGGGTTGATGGAGGTGGAGAATGGTCCCAGATTCAAGCTGGCTGGACTGGCAATGGCATCTTCATCGTAAATGGCGATCTAAAAATAACTGGAGACTGCACTTTCGATGGAATAATCTGGATTACTGGAACTCTAACGGTAGCAGCTGGTAATGCCGAAATAAATGGAGCAATCTTTGTAGAAAGTGATACTACCGTTGATCTTTCAGGAAATTTAACTTTAACCTATGATTTGGATGCGATAACGAATGTTTTGGGTAAACTAGGTTCAACTGCTTTTGGTGACCTTGGTTCAAAAGGCGTAATAGTTGAATTCTGGGAAGAATTTTGAGAAGAAAAATAGTTATAGTTATAAGGTCAAGCTATTTTAAAACTGGAAAAATCTATGCTTAAGAATGTGCTTGGTGTAGATATTGGAGCCAGATTGATAAAACTGGTTCAGTTGAGTCAGTCGGATGGGAAGGTAAGATTAGATAAAGTAGGAATAATAGATAACCCTGTTGCCAATTTTAAAACTCACAATCAACAGATAAACAAAGGTCCTGTTGTCAGGGCTATTAAACATTTATTGAGAGAAAACCATATCAAAGCTAAGGATGTGATTTCTTCTTTAAGTGGTCCGGCCATTATCATCCAATACTTCCAATTCCCCCCCTTTTCAGTAAAGGAATTAAAGAGTGCGGTTAATCTGGAAGCCCAACGAGTGATGCTCGATAAGTTCAATGAAGTAGAAACTGACTTTCAGGTTTTACCGCAGAGTGAAGAAAAAGATGGAAACCAAAATATCCTCTTTGTAGCTGCACCCAAATTAATGGTTAAACAGCGAATGAAAACCCTTGGACAGGCTGGTCTGAATTCTATAGCTATTGATATTGATTGTTTGGCTCTGGCTAATTCCTTTTCTAAATTGAGAAACATAAGCTCTCAGGAACATGTAATGGTCTTAAACCTTGGAGCAAGATTAATCAATCTAACAATTTTAGGCCGGGAAAGTCTATATTTTATCAGAGACATTAGTTTAGAAAGGCCTCTTGACCTAAAAGATAAAGACGTCTTAGATAGAGTATTTGGGGAAGTTCGTCGCTCTATTCATTACCATGAGAGCAGGGGTAAAAAAAATAAAGTAACAAAAATTTTTTTGACTGGTGGAAATGCTGTCAGGTTACAAATTGAGGATCCATTTTTGAAAGTTCTGGAATTACCGATAGAAAAATGGAACCCTTTGCAAGATATAGAATTTGATCCCGGCCAATTAGGTTCCGAATTTACGGAAAGTAAAGGTTATGCACTGGCCATTGCCATTGGATTAGGATTAAGGGAAAAATAAGAATGAAGATTCAGTTAAACTTCATTAAAGGCAAGTCAGCTACTTATAGATCGAAAAATTTTAGAAAAATGATATTTGCTACTTTTTTACTGGCCTTTCTTCTTTGTTTTATGTTTATGGGATACGTTTATATAGGCAATTATTATGAAATTAAAAGCTATCGCAATAGATTAACGCCAATTTCGGGAAAATTTGCCAGGCTAAATAGAGAAGCTTTCAAGATGAGGGAATACAAGAAGGAGTGGGATTCTCTCCGTGAAAAAATATCTCTGATTAGCGAGCTTGGAGGAAAGCAAATCTGGGGGGCACCAAAGTTACAAGCTCTCAGTAAGTTGATACCAGATAACATTTGGTTAAGTTCAATATCTATCAATCCCACAAATTTGATCCTGAAGGGTTTTGCCTTGCCCGGTGATAACCAGGGATTTCTCTCTATAGAAAACTTTGCTCGACAACTCAAGGAAGACCCGATCTTCAGTAGATCTTTAGGGGACATCAATTTATCTACCATCACTCGTACCGAGGCGAAGGAATTATTAGCAGTGAGTTTTGAACTCTCCTGCATAATAGCTAATGAAGAAAGTCTATGAGGACTATATTGCTGGATAAAAAATTTTTACTTCTCATTATCATTGGAGGAGCAAGTCTGGTTCTGTTCTCCTTTTCCATAATTAGACCTCAACAGATGCAATTAAAAAAAGTACAGTTGGAACTTGAGAAAAAGGAAGCATTTTGTAGTGAGTATGAAACTCTTCCTCAGGTGCTCAACTATTTACAAGAGGAAAAAGCTGCTCTTAATCAAGCGATTAATTGTTTTTTAGGAGTTGAAGAAAAAGAAGAAACAAATTTAGTTATTCCGAATAGCTTAATAGATATCTTTAAGAAAAGTAAAGTAGAATTAGTCTCCATTACTCCCCTTTCTCAAGCAGTAAAGGGAAATTTACTGATATCTTCCTGGAAAATAGATGTTTTAGCCGATTATCATGAGCTATCTTATCTTGTCAGCACAATAGAAAGATCAGCAGGTTTTAATAGAATAGATAGTTTAACCATTTCTTCTGAAGAAAATTCAGGCAAATATAAAGCACTGTTAACTGTATCCAAAATTGTCTTGAGGGAGTAGGCAAAAGAGATGAAGGTAGGGAAAGGACCGACAATTCTGGTAGTTTTTTTAGCTGTTGCTCTGGTGGGAATATGGTTGTTTTTTTTAGGAATTATACCTGTTAAAAAGACGGTGAAACAGATAGCCAAAAGGGAATCTACTGTAGAGACAGCTCCTGAGAAATTGAAGAAAAAAACTGAGGAGACCGCTCTTTTTTTCTCCCATTGGCTCAAAGAGCAAGAAGAAATGCAAAAGGTTCTTATCTATCATAAGGGTCCGCGAGACCCTTTGCGTCTACCAGCAAAAGAGGAATTAAAGGCAAAAAAAAATATCCCCATAAATCTGCCCTCATTATCGCTGAAGGGTATTGCCTGGGATGAAACTCAGCCTTTGGCTTTTATCAATGACCTGGTTGTTAGAGAAGGCGAAACTATCCAGGGAGTTAAGATAGCAAAGATAGATTTTGACCAGGTACAGGTCTGGTATCTTTCTAAAAAATTTGTCATTAAATTGGTAGAGTGAAAGGAGGAAAAGAGCAAAATTTTAAAAAACTAATAACAAAACAAGGAGGTAAGATGATGTTAAACTGCAAGAATGCCTGGGGAAAAGCTCAATGGTTAAGAATTAACAAAAAGATAATATTTCATGTGGCTGTGGTAATTATGGTCCTTTTCCCTCTGGGTGTTAGTGCTCAGGAAAAGGTTAGTGAAGTTACTTCGCTAACCTCTGAGCAGGTCCTTTATTTAAACGTTAACCAGATGGATCTTCGGGATGTACTAAGATTGATCGCTGAAAAATCTGATTTGAATATTATAATGAGTAAAGATGTAGCAGGTGTGGTTACTTTACGCCTTAAGAATGTAGATCTCTGGCAAGCGCTGAGGGCTATTTTGGAAATCAATGGATTTACCTATGGAGAGAAAGGAGGAATTATCCGGGTGGTTAAATCAGAGGAGGTCATTGAGGAAAAATTAGCACTGGAGAAAAAACCAATACTGGTAACTAAAGTCATTAACTTAAAGTATGCTGAACCAACAGAGATGATGAAAATCTCTCAACACCTTCTTTCCCCTTCAGGGGTTATGGAGATAGATGCTCGAAGTAATGTTTTGATTATCACGGATAGTTCTCAGAATATTGAGAAAATTCATCAGTTAGTAGCCAAACTGGATACAGAAACCTTGAGATTTAATTTAACGGGAATTCTATCTGCTTCTGATCGTTCTCTGGCTATGATCAATAACAAAATACTAAAAGTAGGAGAGATGGTAGAAGATTTCACAGTTAGTGAAATTGGAGAAGATAGTGTTAGTTTAACCAGAGGAGATCAAACTGTTACCCTAAGATTAGGGGAGAAGTTGCATGCTGTGGAAAAATAAACCATCTGTTATTATCATCGTAGTTTTGCTTGTTGTAGTGGGGATAGTATTGAATTCGAGTTCTGGATTAGCCCAGGCAACTTCAGAGAACTCCCCCATCCTTATCTCTCTGGATGTAAAACAGATGGATCTTCAGGATGTACTAAGGTTAATTGCCGAGAAAGCCGATATTAACATTGTTACCGGAAAGGAAGTGACTGGTTTAGTTACTCTAAGACTTAAGGATGTGGATCTCTGGCTGGTACTGGAGACTATTTTGAAAATGAATGGTTTTGGCTATAGAGAAGAAAATGGAATTATCCTGGTGGAAAAGATAGGGGATTTGGTTGAGGAAAAATTACCTCTGGTTACCGAGATTATCCTTTTAAAATATGTTAAGGCAGAGGAAATAAAGGAGATTTGTCAGCATTTTCTTTCTCCTTCAGGGACTATCAGTGTAGATGTTAGAATCAATGCCTTGATTATCAGGGATATTTCTCAAAACATCGGGGAGATTAAAAAAGCAGTGAGCAAGTTAGATGCTGAATCCCCTCCAGTGTT
>JAUWJM010000156.1 GCA_030607715.1 Candidatus Aerophobota bacterium | reverse complement strand
TAAGTCTTTTACTAAATCTTTTAATTTACGAGCAGGCTCAAAAAATGCTTCCTTGCCTATGAGAAAACCATTATAATTCCCAAAATCTCTTTTTACTGTCCAACCAAGTAATTTAGCTGCCTGAGCATTATTGCCAAACTCAGGATGCATATCCAGGGGAAGATGAGCTGTATAAAGAGCAATATTCTTGTCAAGGAGAAATTTTATTCTTCTGTAAAGCCCTCCACATAAGGGAAGAGGCTCCCCCCACCACAATCCATGATGAACAAAAAGAAAGTCTGCTCCTGACTGGTTTGCTTTTTTAAAAGTATCCAAAGATGCATCCACAGCCAAGGCTACCTTGTTTACTTCTCCCTTATTATCCACTACTAAACCATTAAGACTTTTATCCTCAACTTCTTTAATTTTAAGCAGTTCATTTAAGTAATTAGCTAACTGTCTGGTTTCCATAAGCTCACCTTATTTTATTTTGCCCAGATGGTTCAAATTAATAAATTATCGAATTCAGTTAACTATTATTGTTTTTTTCCTTTAGTTTTTCTTCTTTCATTCTCGTTTTTTATCTCAGTAAAGATCATCTTCCCGGTAGTGGTTTGAAGGACAGAGGTAACTGTAACTTCTGATTCCCTGCCAATGTATTTTTTTCCTCCTTCTACTACCACCATAGTTCCATCATCTAAATAGGCAATTCCCTGATTGGGATTTTCCCCTTCCTTAAGGATATTTATTCTTAGACGCTCTCCTGGCAGCAGCACAGGTTTTAAAGAAGCAGCCAGCTCATTTATGTTTAAAACTGCTACATCGTGAATTTTAGCTACTTTTTTTAGGTTATAGTCATTGGTAAGGATTTTTGCTCCTGTAGATTTTGCTAATTCCAGAAGCTTACTGTCAACTTCAGCAATTTGAGGAAAATCTTTGTCTATAATTTCTACAGGAATTATACCCTGGTTCTGTAGCTTGTTTACCATGTCCAGTCCCCTCTTCCCTCTTGTTCTCTTTATAGAAGAGGGAGAATCAGCAATTTGTTGAGCTTCGGCAAGGATAAATTGAGGTATAACCAGAATCCCCTCTATAAAACCAGTTTCACAGAGTTCCACTATTCTTCCATCAATTAAAACCGAGGTATCTAACAGTTTATATCCTCCCTCCACAACTTGAGATTTCTTACCGATAAGGTAAGAAAAGAGATCGAACAGCTCCTTGGTTTTGCTTAAAGCAACTGTTAACCCCACACCAGCAAATACTAAATTTATCACTAAAAGAATAAAAGGGGCAGATGATCTTAAAGATCCAATTAAAAAAAGAGGATAAGCTAAAAGATTACCTACAATAATTCCTCCTCCCAGGCCAATTCCCCCTGCAATTAGTTTCTTTACCGAGACTCGAGAAAGAGCTCTGTGTACACCCACTATTGCAATAGCTATACATCCACCGAGTAAGGCATATATCCAGGGATTTACCCCTATAGCTGCAGATACCACATAACATACTATAATTATTAAAATAATAAATGTTAATCTTAATATCATTTTTAGTTAACTTCTCCATTTATTTTTATTTTTTTTTATTATTCAGTTACTAAGTCACCAAGGAGTGATATGAATTTATAATCTCATCTATTGAGTCGTAGCGTCTTTGAACCCTTTGCCTTTTGCCTCTTTTACACATTCACGCATTTATCTTGATGTCTTCATAATCTTGGAGGCTAAATAGTTAATATCTTTTCATCAAAGCCCTATTTTTAAGCCGTTCCAGTTCAATTTTGATTAAATTAGCTCTTTTTTCACCAATTTCATCAATTTTTGTTAACTCATTAGGTGTAGCCTTGACAATATTTTGCAGATTGTCCAATGATTTTACTACATTTTCCACTACTACTTTGGGTAAACGAGGGATTTTTGACATAACCCTGTAGCCTTTTGGAAAAACTGGAATGTCCAGATCTTTTTGCTTTACTCCATAACCTAAAGCTTCAGCAATAGCTGGAAGTTCTAAAAGTTTATCTGAGGTAAGCAATCTTAGTTTAGCTATTGCTTTATTGTAATCATCTCTGACATAATCCTGAATTATCTGCTGAGTCTCCGCTAAACTTTCTCCCACCATTTCTTTCAATTGCATCTGAATTAAACGAGCTTCTTCCCCTAACTCCACAATATATCTGTCCACTTCCCTTTTTATTCTTCCTATCATTTCACCTTTTTGGATAACTTTTACTACATTAAACAACCCTACCTCAACCTGAAATTCTAAAACTTCTAATTCTACCAGGACATTGTCAAAAGCTTCTCTGTATCTTTCCAGAGTTTGCAAAGCTTGGTTAGCCCTGCGTATAAGCTCAGGTAGGGATTTTAACACGTATTTTATCTCTCTTTGGTATAAAGTGATAGTGTTGCGAGATTGAGAGATGGCAATTACCGGACAATTGGTCTGTTTAGCCATTCTCTCGGCATTCCTGTGTCTGGTTCCTCTTTCTTTGCTGGGGATAAGATAGTCGGGAACCAGTTGAGTATTAGCATACAGGATCTTTCTTGCATCCTGGGAGAGAATAATAGCTCCATCCATTTTAGCCAGTTCTGCTAAAGCTGTAGAAGCAAGAGGATAGTCCACCTGGAATCCGCCATCTATTGCACTAAGCACCTTTTCCGTATTTCCAACCACAATTAATCCTCCGCTGCCCAATTGAAGAATCATTTCCAGTCCTCCTCTTAGAGGAGTACCGGGTGCAACTAACCTGAGCAGTTTTCTTAGCCCTTCCTCAAATTGAGTATCTACTACCAATTAATTTACCTCTAATCCTTTTCTTAGTGCCTCGCCAATTCTTTTCACCCCAATAAGCTTTATCCGTGATAGCTCTTTGTCTTCCTTTAACTTTTGTAGTTCTGATGACCAGGGCAAGAGACATCTGGTAAACCCCAGTTTAATGGCTTCCTTTACCCTTTTTTCTATAAATCCCACTGGTCTAATTTCTCCAGCAAGGCCTATTTCTCCTAAAGCTACGCTACAGGCAGGCACAGGTTTATTGGTTAAACTGGAAATAATAGATAAGGCGATAGCTAAATCACAAGCAGGATCATTTACTTTCATTCCCCCAGCAACATTTATATACACATCCTTGTTAAAAAAACGAAATTTTCCTCTTTTCCCCAGAACAGCTAACAGTAAATAGATTCGATTGTAATCTACTCCCTGAGTTATTCTTCTTGGAATAGCTAAATTTGAATTACTTACTAGAGCCTGAATTTCTACTAAAAAAACTCTGCTTCCCTCCACAGTAGGAACTATAGCCGCTCCTGGTATATTGGTATCTAAAGAAGATTCTCTTAAGAACAACCTGGCGGAATCGGTCACTTCTTTCAATCCCTCCCTTTCCATTTTAAAGATGCCAATTTCTGATGTAGGTCCAAATCTATTCTTTATAGCTCTTAATATTCGGTACTGATAGTCCTGGCTGCTCTCAAAGTAAAGAACTGTGTCTACCATATGCTCCAGAATTCTTGGTCCGGCGATAGCTCCTTCTTTAGTCACATGACCTACCAAAAAAATGGTTACATTTTTCTGTTTGGCTACTCTCATAAGACGAGTTGTACATTCTCTAATTTGGGTGATTGAACCAGGAATGGAGGATAAATCCTCTATATAAACAGCTTGAATAGAATCTATGGTCACTACCCGGGGTTTTAGCTTATCTATTTGTTGAAGAATAATCTTCAGGTTTGTCTCTGGCAAAATATAAAGGGAAGGAGAATCTACTCCAAGACGAAGAGCTCTTAATTTAGTTTGTTCTGCTGATTCCTCTCCTGAAACATAAAGAATAGTATCTTTAAGGTAACTTAGTTTATTTGCTACTTCTAACAGAAGAGTGGATTTACCAATACCTGGTTCTCCTCCAACTAAAACCAAAGAACCGGGAACTATCCCTCCCCCAAGGATACGATCAAATTCAGAAATTCCACTGTGATAGTAACTTTTAGGTGAGATTTTAATTTCTCTAACAGTTTTAGGGATAGAAATAACAGGGGAAGGGGAAAATTTTTCCTTTTCTACCCTTTCTTCATGCAAGCTGCCCCATTCTCCACATTCTGGACATTTCCCCATCCATTTAAGAGAAAC
>JAUWJM010000026.1 GCA_030607715.1 Candidatus Aerophobota bacterium | reverse complement strand
GGTTTACTTGGTGTCTTCGTGTCTTGGTGGCTGAATAATTACAGTTTTCTTAAACTGATAGTAAAGATGATAATAGTAAGATGCGCTAAATGCAAAGAGAAAATTTTTAAATATCAAAAGATTGGGAAAGGGAAATTATGGCACTGCTGGAAGGATCGGATAATCGAGGATTACAGCGTTAAAGATGGGAATAAAATTAAATGTCAATGCGGCAGTTTAATTGGTATTGATGAGAAGAAATGGATTAAGATGAAGCAAAGCCTTTTTACATATTCAGGGACAATAACAAAAAATAAGAGGAAAAGATGAAAAAACATTTATTAGAGATTAAAGACTTGTGGGTTAAAACAGGGGGAAAGATGATCCTTAAAGGAGTAAATTTATCTATAAATGAAGGAGAGTCCCATGTAATATTTGGCCCAAATGGTTCAGGTAAATCCACTCTTCTTGGGGTAATAATAGGATTGCCCCACCTTAAAGTAATAAAAGGGGACATACTATTTAAAGGAAAGTCAGTATTGGATATACCTATTTATGAAAGAGCTCGGAAAGGAATAGGAATTGGATTTCAGCATTCGCCAGTTATTAGAGGAGTAAAACTGGAAAAACTTTTAGAAGCTATAAATAAGTCTAAAAAAGAGATTTTAGATGTTGCTGAGGAAGTTAATTTTAAGAAACATCTGGAAAGAGATATAAACAAGGGATTTTCTGGCGGAGAAATGAAGGTTTGTGAGATAATGCAATTACTTTTGCAAAAACCTGACTTAGCATTGTTAGATGAACCCGACTCAGGGGTTGATGTTGAAAATATAAAACTTATCTCTAAATCTATCGTGAAGCTCCTGCAAAAAGATTTACCTATAATTAAAAGGAAGAAATCTGCTATAGTAATAACTCACAGCGGCGATATTTTAAATTACGTAAATGTAGATGTGGGTCACGTGATGATTGGAGGAAAGCTAATGTCCGGAGCTAATCCTTATGATATTTTCGATAAGATAAAAGAATGTGGCTATAAGGATTGTTATAAGTGTTTTTCTAATGGTGACAAAAATGTCAAATAAAGATAAAAATCCTGTGGATAATAAAAAATTATGTTCAGTGGGCTACACCTCTTCTAAAAAAGGTCGCTCCGGGTCTTTTCTTATTATCGATAATGATATAATAAACATAGAAAGTTGGAATAAAAGATTAGAAATCCTTCCTTTAAGTGAAGCAGTTGAGAGATATCTATGGTTAAAGAATAGTAAATTGATCTCTAAAAACTCTTTAGGTTACTTTATAAGAGTGCTTCACGATGTTAAAATAAACTATCCTGTCCAAGCGTGTTTTTATATGAAAGAAAATAAATCTCAAACAATACACAATATTCTTGTAGCAGAAGAAAATTCTGAAGTTCATCTAATCTCTGGATGCACAGCTTCCATAGGGGAAGGAAAACACATAGGGATTAGCGAGTATTACGTTAAGGAAAATGCACTACTGTCAATTACAAGGATTCATTGCTGGCCATCTACCACTTCTGTCTTTTCAAAGGGGAGCACATTGGTAGAAAGGAATGCCACCTTTATATCTAATTATGTAGCGCTTACCCCAGCTAAGAAAGAGAGGTCTTATTCTATTACCAGAATCAAGAAAAATGGAGTGGCGAGGTTTAATTCCATTGTTTATGCCAAGAAAGACTCTAATTTCAATATTAAAGATAAAGTGTTATTGGAGGAAGAAAATGCAAGGTCTGAGATTCTAAGTAAAGCAATCTCTAATGGAGGAGAAGTTGTTACTAGAGAACATATACAGGGAATAGCGAGGAATACAAGAGGTCATATAGAATGTGATGGTTTATTGCTTGGTGATAAAGGGAAAATTCACGCGATACCAGAATTAGAGGCGATTAACCCTAAAACAGATCTATCACACGAAGCTGCTGTAGGGAAAATATCCGAGGAGGAGATAAATTACCTGATGTCCAGAGGAATCGATGAGGAAACTGCTAAATCACTTATCGTGCACGGCTTTTTGGATGTGAAGATTAAAGGATTGCCCAAAAATTTACAGAAATCTATAGATAAATTAATAGAAAGAATATCCATTGAGGGTACTACCTGAATCTTTGGGTAATAGATTAGTTTGCCTTATGATAAAGTCATAGAGAAAGCTGTGCAGAAAGTTTATTTTCTCTGCTCCTCCTTTTTGATTCCAAGGACATTATATACCTGCCAAATGACATACCCATTATCTCAGCTTCTTTAGAAATTATCTTTCTTGCTATGTGCACTTCTTGAAGTGCAGAATCTCCAGGAAATTCTTTTTCGATTTCTTTTCTTATTTTATTTATTTCCTTAATAGAGACTTTTTTCTCCATACCCTTGCCTCCTATAAAATCTCTGGTGGAGTCATAATCTCCATTTGTTTCAACATATGGAGAGTATTTACCATCCTTATTATATCTATTATTTTTTTTCTTACTATGTGTCTAAAGTTCCAGCTTAGTAAATAATCCATTTCGTTAATTACAGATAGAGCAATGTGATATACATCCTCTGAATATCCCTTTGGAACCGCTTCTTGTCTAATGTACTCTTCTGCCAGCCATTCAACATCCTCGTTTGTTTCAACAAGGTTAAATTCATTAGCCAATTTTTGTAATTTTCTTTTCAACTGCACATTTACTGTTCTTTCTATCTCAGTAAGAGTAAGATCTGAGATAAAAATTTGAAAATTCTCTGTTTGCTTGAAGAACATTTGAGTCAGATTTTTCCTCTCAGGATTTTTGTTATCAAACATAGCTGAAAGGACAGATGTATCCAGATAAATTTTAGGTTTTCTTTTCATCATTTCTCTACTTTATACTCGACCCTTACTTAAATGTAAGAAACTGCCTATTTAAGATACTTGAAGGCGAAAATATAGGCTTCGCCCATTCCTTCGGAATGACCTTCTCAATGCTTCGCTGTTCCCCCTTTTTAGATATCTCATTTACTCAAGGTTTACTTAACAATCCAAGAAAAATTATTGAGAAATTATTTGAAATTCCGATACTATAAAATTGTCTTCATATAAGATAATAGATAAATCTATTTAGCCACAGATTTACACAGATAGATTTAATATCAGGAAAATACTTCCTTTAAGTTAATTTTAAATTCTCCTATTGTCCTAACCTGTAAAGTATCATTTTTCAAAAATACCCCTCTCAGT
The DNA here is from genome assembly GCA_030607715.1 of Candidatus Aerophobota bacterium. The sequence goes on along the minus strand of JAUWJM010000026.1, from coordinate 11,356 downwards.
TTATAATTTCCTCCCTCAAGTCAAGGAGGTATACTTCAACTTTCTCATCCTCAGGATAAATTATCCAGTATTCCCTGACTCCAAAGCGCTCATAAAGATCTTTTTTTAATTTGATATCTATCTTACTGGTTGAGGATGAAACTATTTCTATAACCCAATCGGGTGCACCAAATATACCCTTCTCTTTTACTATGGCTAATCTATTTTTAGCGATGAAAACTATATCTGGTTGAACCACATTTACCGAGCTAAGAACCACATCTGTAGGAGCATAGTATATATCACCTAAATTGTGATTTTTCACAAAGCTCCAGATAATAAACTCCAAATTTCTGGAAATATTCTGATGTCGTGTTGATGGTGTAGGAACCATAAATAACTTACCTCCTATCACTTGATAAATTTTTTGATCATCCGGAAGTTCTCGGTAATCTTCATAAGTCCATATCTCCTGGTTTACATTAATAGTAGAAGCTTTCATTTCTTCACATCCTCGTTTTAGCACTTATTTCACATCGAATTAGTATTACAACATTTTCATTATAAGCTGCAAATTAAATAAGTCAATTCAATTTAGTTGACGAAAGAAAAAATAACTATAATATAGGGAAAAACAAGTAGAGTTTATGTAGGGAGATTCTATGTCTTTAGCTAAAAGAGCAGGATTAATTAGCCCCTCCTTAACTTTAGCTATAACTGCTAAAGTTAAGGAAATGAGACAAAGGGGTATAGATGTAATTGGATTTGGCGCAGGAGAGCCAGATTTTGATACTCCTAAGCACATCAGGGAAGAGGCTAAAAGAGCAATAGATGAGGGATTTACCAGGTATACACCTTCTTCAGGAATTAAAGAATTAAAAGAGACAATTTCTAAAAAATTTAAGGAAGACAATGGGCTAAATTACAATTTATCCCAGATAATTGTTTCCTGTGGAGCAAAACAATGTCTGCATAATGCAATTCAGGTTATATGTGAAGAAGGTGATGAGATTATCCTGCCCTCCCCATACTGGGTTAGTTATCTGGAGCAGATAAAACTATCCGGGGCTATGCCAAAAATAGTTGAAACCAAAGAGGAAAATGGATTTAGAATGAATCCTCAAACCCTTTTAAATCACATTACTCCTAAAACTAAGCTGTTAATTTTAAATAGTCCCAATAATCCCACAGGAGCTGTTTACTCTAAGGATGATTTAGAAGCTATAGCTGAGATTGCTGTGAAAAATAAAATTTATATTATATCGGATGAGATTTATGAGAAGATAATCTATGAGGCTAAACATACAAGTATTGCCTCCTTAAATCCAAAAATTAAGGATTTAACTATAGTAATAAATGGGGTATCCAAAACTTACTCTATGACGGGATGGAGAATAGGCTATGCTGGCGGGAAAGAAGAAATCATAAAGGCTATGTCTAACTTGCAGAGCCATTCTACTTCCAATCCTACTTCCTTTGCACAGAAGGGGGCATTGATAGCTATTTCTGGGCCTCAGGATGCTGTAATTAATATGAGGTCCGAGTTTAAAAAAAGAAGAGATTGTATGCTAAAAAAATTAAACCAAATTCCTGGAGTGTCCTGCACAAAACCTCAGGGAGCATTTTATTTGTTTCCTGATGTGTCAAAACTTTTGGGTAGATCTTTTGATGGGGAGAAGATAAAAAGTTCTTTAGACTTAGCAGATTTTTTATTGAGAGAGGCAAGGGTAGCTGTGGTGCCTGGATCTGCCTTTGGAGCAGAAAACTATATTCGGCTATCTTATGCTACATCTATGGATAATATTCTTAAGGGTCTTGACCGATTAAAAAAGGCAATAAACAAACTCTTCTAACAAAGAGGATTTTAAATGAGAGAGAGCGTTTTGTTAACCACAGAATTTCCTGATATTAAATTATTCAAAAAAGGTAAGGTTCGTGATATTTATGAGATTGAAGACAAGCTTTTAATAGTGGCTACTGATAGAATTTCTGCCTTTGATGTTGTTCTGCCCAATGGAATCCCTTACAAGGGGAAAGTTTTAACTGCTCTTTCAGAGTTCTGGTTTAACTTTACCAGGGATATTATTCCTAATCACCTGATTAGCACTAAAATTAAGACTTTTCCTATGGAGTTAAGAAAATATGGAAGCATCTTAAAAGAAAGAGCAATGTTAGTAAAAAAGACAAAACCTATAATGGTGGAATGTGTGGTCAGAGGATATTTGGCTGGATCAGGCTGGAAGGAGTACAAAAAAGAAGGCTCTATATGCGGTATTAAACTATCTTCAGGGCTTAGAGAATCACAAAGACTCCCTCAACCAATTTTTACCCCGGCTACTAAAGCTACCTCAGGACACGATATAAATATTACTCAAAATCAGTTACAAGAACTGGTAGGTAAAGAAATAGCTAAAGAGCTAAAAACAAAGAGTCTTGCTTTATATAAAGCTGCCAGAGAATATGCAGAATCAAGGGGAATAATAATTGCTGATACCAAGTTTGAATTTGGGGTGGACAAAGGTGAAATTATTTTTATTGATGAGGCTCTAACTCCTGATTCTTCTCGATTTTGGCCCAAAGAGAGCTACCAGCTAAGAAAAGCACAAAAAAGCTTTGACAAGCAATACCTAAGAGATTACTTAGAGAAATTAACCTGGAATAAGACTTTCCCAGCTCCCTCCCTACCTGAAGAAGTGATAAGAAAAGTTAGCCAAAAGTATCTGGAAGCCTATAAGAAGATTATAGGTAAAGATTTAATACCACCTTTCAAACATTAAGTAACATCGTTAAATCTGAGTTTGGTAATTTAAATAATGATCACCAATTCAAAGAAGTCCTTAGTTCGAAGTCCTGAATCTTTGACTTTTTTCTTATTTTTACTATACTAAACTTAGAAAATAGGTTGTAGTTTAAGATATTACATACAGGAGATATCTATGGAGAGAATTTACATTTTCGATACCACTCTTCGAGATGGCGAACAGACACCTGGAGCATCTCTTAACGTTGATGAAAAATTAAAGATCGCTTGTCAATTGGAAAAGCTTAAAGTTGATGTAATTGAAGCTGGTTTTCCAGCTTCCTCTTTGGGAAATTTTGAGGCAGTAAAAACCATTTCTGGACAGATAAAAGAACCTGTTATTGCTGCTTTAGCCAGAGCTTTAGCCTATGATATTAAAAAAGCTGGGGAAGCTATTAAAAAAGCTAAAAGAGGAAGAATTCATACCTTTATCGCTACCTCTCCCATTCATATGAGGTATCAACTCAGAAAATCCCCCCAGGAAGTTCTAAAATTAGCTGTGGAGGCTGTTAATCTTGCTCTGAAATACACTGAAGATGTGGAGTTTTCTCCCATGGATGCCTCCAGAAGTGAATCTGCGTTCCTTTACCAGGTAATTGAGGCTGTTATTGAAGCAGGAGCAAAGGTAGTTAATATCCCCGATACTGTGGGGTATTCTACCCCTCAGGAATTTAAAGCTCTAATAGAGGGAATCATACAAAATGTTCCTTCTATTGAGAAGGCCCTTTTAAGCGTTCACTGCCATAATGACTTAGGAATGGCTACAGCAAACTCTCTTTCTGCAGTGATAGGGGGAGCAAGACAGATAGAGTGTGCAGTAAATGGAATTGGAGAAAGAGCTGGTAATACATCTTTAGAGGAAGTAGTAATGGCTCTTAAAACCAGAGAGGATCTTTTCCACTTCTATACCAACATTAATACTCAGGAGATTTACCAGGTTTCTCGATTAGTCTCCCATCTTACAGGTGTTCCTGTTCAACCCAATAAGGCAGTGGTGGGAAAAAATGCTTTTCGTCATGAGTCGGGTATTCATCAGGATGGAGTGCTAAAGGAGAAAACCACTTATGAGATAATGACCCCTTCTTCTATAGGTCTTAAGGAGAGCGAGCTGGTTTTAGGTAAACTTTCCGGAAGGCATGCTTTCCAGGAAAGGTTAAAAAAATTAGGATTTCATCTTACTAATGCTCAATTGGAAAAAGCTTTTGATTTTTTTAAAAAATTAGCTGACAAGAAAAGAGAGATATTTGATGAGGATTTAGTTTTCATAGCGGAGGAACAAACGTTACAAATACCGAAGGTTTACTCTCTTGAATATATTCATACAGTTACCGGCAACAAAATTTTGCCCACAGCAACGGTGAAGATTAAAAAAAATGATCGTATCTTTCAGGAAGCTGCCTGCGGAGATGGGCCAATTGATGCTGCTTACCGGGCTATAGATAAAGTGTGTGGTTTAAACTTAACTCTGGTAGATTACTCTATTCAATCCTTAACCAAGGGTAAAGATGCTCTGGGAGAGGTTAGAGTGAGGATCAAGGGAAAGAATATCTTAGTCTCAGGACAAGGAACAAGCACAGATATTATTGAAGCCAGTGCCAAAGCTTACCTTAATGCTATAAATCGCTGGCTCTCTTGGGAGGAAAGAAGGAATGAGGGAAGAGATAGAGAGATTAAGTAAAACTGCTCAGGAGAGGATAGACCAGGCAAACAGTAAAGAGGAGCTGGAAAAGCTAAAAATAGAGTTTTTAGGTAGAAAGCAAGGGCAGATCACTAAGTTTATAAAGAGTATTCCCAATCTTCCCTTAGGAGAAAGGCCCTTAATTGGAAAACTAATTAATGAGGTAAAGATAAAATTTAAGAAAAGTTTAGATAGACGAGCAAAAGAGATATCCAGTGAGAAAAGATATAAAAGAGTTGATGTTACTCTACCCGGGAAAAGGTATTCTTTAGGCACTCTTCACCCCATTACTCAAACCTTAAAAGAGATTGAAAGTATTTTTATCGGTTTGGGTTTTCAGGTGATCACAGGACCAGAGATAGAAACAGAATATTATAATTTTGAAGCTCTAAACATACCTAAATATCATCCAGTTAGGGATGAACAGGATTCCTTTTATTTAAATGATGCTCATCTTTTAAGGACTCAAACCTCCCCGGTTCAAATTCGAATAATGGAAAAAACTCAGCCTCCAATTCGTATGATTTCTCCAGGAAAATGCTACCGAAGAGATGCTATTGATGCCTCACATTTTCCTGTATTTCATCAAGTGGAAGGGTTAGCTGTAGATAGAAAAATTACTTTCTCTGACCTTAAAAGTTCTCTTACCTATTTTGTTCATAAGATGTTTGGTAGAAAAACTCGTCTTCGTTTTAGACCCAGTTATTTCCCTTTTACTGAGCCCAGTGCTGAGGTAGATATCAGTTGCATTATTTGCGAAGGTTCTGGGTGCAAAGTTTGTGCTAATAAAGGATGGTTAGAGATTTTAGGTTCGGGGATGGTGGATCCGGAGGTTTTCAAAAAAGTAGGTTATGATCCGAATAAATACCAGGGGTTTGCCTTTGGAATGGGTGTGGAGAGAATCTGTATGTTAAAGTATGGCATTGATGATATTCGTTTATTTTTTCAAAATGATATTAGGTTTTTGCGTCAGTTTTAAAGAACAGGTGAGAAATGATAGAATTTGAATCTTCTCCTCAAGTTTTGGATAAGATAGCCACTAAGCCATTTCTGCCTCAAATAAAGGTAATGGGAATTGGAGGGGGTGGATGCAAAATTATCTCTCGTTTAAAATTCAGGGAAAAAGGATTTATAAGGTTTGTTGCTCTGGATACAAGTAGAAAAGAGCTGGAGAATTGTGAGGTTGAAGAGAAATTATTATTGGGAAACTCTCTTACTCAGGGATGGGGAACAGGAGGAGATTTAAAAATAGGGAAAAAGGTTGCTATGGAAGGAGAGAGTAAAATCAGAGAGCTTTTAAAAGATGTGGATCTGCTTTTCCTGGTTTGTGGTTTAGGGAAAGGAATGGGAGCAGGTGCCTCTTCTGTAGTAGCCCAAATTGCTAAAGAGATGAATTGTTTAACCATTGGTTTTTTTATTCTTCCCTTTCGCTTTGAAGGGGAAAGAAGGACAGCTCAAGCTAAGAGAGTTCTGGGAAAATTAGAGGAACTTGTAGATAGTTTAATGATAATTAACAATGATTTTCTTTTAAATAACTCACAAGGCTCACTTCCTTTTAAAGAAGGATTTGGCAAGATAGATGAAATTTTGGAAGTTTCTCTTAAAGTTATGGAATATCTGCTTTTTACTCCGGGTTTAATTAGCATAGATTTTGCCGATATAAAAAATGTCCTATCAAAAAAGGGCCAAGTTAAAATAACTATGGGAAAAGGCAAGGGAGAAAAAGCTGGGGAAGAGGCAATTAAACAGGCTTTAGCTTCACCTTTATGGGGAGAGGTATCTTTAAAAGAGGCTGGTTCTGTTCTTATCAGTGTAAGAGGGGGAGGAAAGTTTAGTTTAAATCAATTGGAAAAAATCGCTTTGGCTATACAGGAGAAGGTAAAGAATACCACTGAAACTAATATAGGAGTAAGCATAGATGATGAGTTATCTAACGAGGTTATCCTTACTTTAATAGCTTCCGGAATCAAGATAGAAGAAAAGGAAGAAGTTGATAAAGAGAAGCTCTATCAAGAAAAACTGGATCTGGGAGCTTATGGTGAGGATGATCTGGATATCCCTACTTTTTTAAGAAAGGGGAATAACTAAAAATGTGGAAGGCTTTCAACAGAAGTAAAGGGAAGATTGCCGGAGGATTAACTGGTTTAGCAATAGCTCTTCTATTAATATTTGCCTGGCCTATACTCTTAATTATCTTTATGATAATTATAGGAATTTTTTTAGGAGAAGTCTTTGATATTTTTAAAAGGGTTCAAACTCGTGTAGAGGAAATTTTTCCCAAAACATCAGAGAAAAAAAATAAACATGAACCCAATTAAAATTACTACTCCCCTCAATGAAGAAATTGCCCTCTCCCTTAAGTCAGGAGATGAAGTATTAATTAGTGGCATTCTCTATACAGCTCGAGACGCTGCCCACCTGCGCTTAATTAATTTAATTGAAGAGGATAAATCTCTTCCCATTAATTTATCTAATCAAGTTATCTATTATACTGCTCCTACTCCTCCTCAACCAAAAAAACCCTTTGGTAGCTGTGGTCCTACCAGTAGCTACCGAATGGATGAATTTACCCTTCCTCTTTTAACTAAAGGGCTGCGGGGAATGATAGGAAAGGGGCAAAGGTCTTTTCAAATTAGAGAGCTTTTAAAGAAATACCGAGCTGTTTATTTTCTTGCCTTAGCAGGAGGAGGAGCTTATTTATCCAGCAAAATAAAAAAAGCTGAGCTAATAGCCTTTGCTGATTTAGCTACAGAGGCTATATACAAACTATGGGTACAGGATTTTCCTGTAATAGTAGGAATAGATACTAAAGGAAAGGATATTTACCAACAGTTAAATTAGGGGGAAGAAAATGAGAAGACAAAATGGAAGAGAAGCAGATGAGCTTCGAAAAATTGTTATAAAAAGAAGCTTTGTTAAATATGCTCAGGGGTCTACCCTGATAAGTTTTGGTAATACTAAAGTGCTCTGTGTAGCTATGGTTGAGGAAGGAGTTCCTCCTTTTTTAAGAGAAAGTGGAAGAGGATGGCTTACAGCTGAATATTCTATGCTGCCTTATGCCACACCCAATCGATCTTTTCGTGAAGTGGAACGAAAAAGAGGAAGGTCTTACGAAATTCAAAGATTAATAGGTAGATCTTTAAGGGCAGTAGTTGATCTTGATATGTTAAGAAATCAAACTATTTGGCTGGATTGTGATGTTTTACAGGCTGATGGAGGTACTCGCTGTGCTGCTATAACTGGTTCTTTCCTTGCCCTTTTAGAAGTGGATCAATGGCTCAGAGAAAAAGGACTAATTGAAGGTTCAATTATTAAAGAGTGGCTGGCTGCTGTAAGTGTGGGGGTTGTAGATGATGAACTGCTTTTAGATCTTTGCTATCATGAGGACTCAAGAGCTGTGGTAGATATGAATTTAGCAATGACTGATGAGGGTGAGGTAGTGGAAGTTCAGGTAAGTGGAGAAGAATTTTCCTTTTCTCGAAAAACACTTGATGATCTTCTTAATCTGGGTGAAAAGGGAATAAAAGATTTAATTAAACTTGAAAAGGAACTTGGAGAGAGTAGATGGAAGTAGTTTTAGCTACCAGAAATGTGGACAAAATAGATGAGATAAAAGATATACTTAAAGACTTAAGGTTAAAAATATTAACTTTTAAGGATTTTCTTAGCTTTCCTTATGTAAAGGAGGAAGGGAATACCCTAAGGGAAAATGCTTTACTTAAAGCAAGATCCGTATCTCATTTTACTAAAAAAATAGCTTTGGCTGATGATTCTGGGCTGGAAGTGGAGGCTTTAAAAGGAGCCCCAGGGGTATTTTCTTCTCGTTTTGCAGGTCCTGAGGCAACTTATGAGGATAACAATCGAAAACTTTTCTTTTCTTTAAAGGGAGTTCCTGATGAAAAGAGGAAAGCGTTATTCAGGTGTGTGACTGCTCTGATTGATCCTCAGGGGAAAGAGGAGGTAGTAGAGGGAATTTGTAAAGGGAAAATTATATTGGAAATGAGAGGTAAAGCTGGTTTTGGATATGATCCTTTATTTCAACCTGAAGGGTTTGATAAAACTTTTGCCGAACTCTCTTCAAAAGAGAAAAATCAAATTAGTCATCGGGCTAAGGCCTTATTTAAAGCTAAGATGATACTTAAAGAATGGGCATCCTTCAAGTCTTCTTTAATAATTGGACTTACAGGTAATATCGGTTGTGGGAAAAGCGCTACTGCTGGTATATTTGAGGAAATGGGGGCCTATGTGATTGAAGCTGATAGGGTAGGGCATTTAATCCTGAAAAGAGAGGAAGTTAAAGAGGAGCTGGTTGAGTTATTTGGTGAGTCTATTCTTGATAAAGAAGGAAAGGTTTCTCGAAAAAAATTAAGAGGAGTGGTTTTCAAAGATAAGAGTAAACTAAAAAAGCTAAATTCCATTCTTCATCCTTTAATAGGGCAAGTAGTTAAGGAAAAAATTAAATCCAGTCCCAAAAAAGTTGTAGTGGTGGAGGCAGCTTTAATTTTTGAAGCAGGATGGGAATCACTTATGAACAAAATTGTAGTTGTTAACTGCTCCAAAGATAAGCAGATAGAGAGGATAATAAAAGACACTTCCTTAACCAAAGATGAAATTGAAGCTGTAATGAGAGCTCAGCTTCCCTCTTCAGAGAAAATCTTTAGAGCTGATTTTGTCCTGGAAAACGAAGGCGATTTAACTCATCTAAGGAAAGATGTAGAGAAGCTATGGGTAAAGCTTACTAAAGATGAAGATTAGTAAAAATAAAATAGCTCAAACTTTCAGAGAAATGGCTGATTTTCTCTCTATTAAGGGAGAAAATCCTTTTCGAATAAGAGCTTATGAAAAAGCTGCTGATACTTTAGAGCATCTCTCCGATGATTTGGAGGAGCTCTATCAAAAGGGAAAATTAAGAGATATTCCCGGTATAGGCAAGGGAATACTGGAAAAAATTAGAATTTTGCTGTCTACGGGAGCTCTTCCAGCTTATGAACAACTTAGAGCGGAGTTTCCTCCTGGTTTAGTTGAAATTCTCTCTGTCCCGGAAGTGGGACCAAAAACAGTTAAACTTCTCTATGAGAAAGTTGGAGTGAGGAACGTTCAAGATCTTGAGAGAGCTGTTCAATCTCATAGATTAAGAGATCTCCCGGGAATGGGAGCTAAAACAGAGGAAAATATTCTTAAAGGCATAAAGCTTTACAAAATGAGAAGTTCCCGTATTCTCCTGGGAACAGCTCTTCCTCTTGTAGGCGAGGTAATTTTAGAGTTAAGGGAAAGGGCATCTTCCTGGATAAAAAAGATATCTCCTGCCGGGAGTTTGAGAAGAGGAAAAGAAACCATAGGAGATATTGACATTCTTGTTACCTCATCTAATCCTTCTTCTCTTATGGATGCTTTTGTTAGCCTTTCCTTTGTGAATGATATTTTAGCTAAGGGAGAGACAAAATCAAGCATATTAACTTCTCAGGGACTTCAAATAGATTTGAGAGTTGTAGCACCTGAATCTTTTGGAGCTGCTATTCAATACTTTACTGGCTCTAAATCTCATAATATAAATTTAAGGGAAAGACCTATAAAGAGAGGATGGAAGATAAACGAGTATGGAGTATTTACCCAGGAGGGGAAAAAGATTGCCGGGGAAAAAGAAAAAGATGTTTACAACTGCCTTGATCTTTCCTTTATTCCACCAGAGTTAAGAGAAGACAGAGGAGAAATAGAGGCCGCAGAAAAAGGAGAGCTTCCCCGCCTGCTAATAGAGGAGGATATTAGGGGAGACTTTCATATGCATACTACAGGAAGTGACGGAAAGAACAGTATTGAAGATATGACTCAAAGAGCAAGAGAAAAAGGATACCAGTATATAGCTATAACTGATCACTCTTCCTCTCTTAAAATAGCAGGGGGTTTAAGTGAACAAGATGTTTTATCTCAAGCTGAAGAGATTGAAAAGATAAATTCTTCTCTTGATAACTTTAGGATTTTTTCGGGAACAGAGGTAAATATTAGAGCAGATGGGACTCTTGATTTTTCTGATGATGTATTAAAAAAGCTTGATATAGTGATTGCCGCTGTTCACACAGGTTTTAAACAGGATGAGCGTAAGATGACTTCCCGGGTGATTAAAGCTTTGCAAAATCCCTATGTTAAGATTCTTGCTCATCCTACAGGTAGATTGTTAGGAGAAAGGCAGGCTTGCGCTATTAATTTAAATAAAGTAATGCCAGTGGCCAAAGATAGAGGTGTATGGCTGGAGATAAACTCTCAGCCACAGAGATTGGATTTAAATGATTTATGGGCAAAAGAAGCTAAAAAGAGGAAAATACCAATAGTTATTACTACTGATGCTCACAATAAGGAGAGTTTGAATTTAATTAAATTAGGAGTAATTACTGCTCGAAGAGGCTGGTTGGAAAAAGAAGATGTAATAAATACCCTTCCCTTGGAAAAGCTTTTAGCCTTTCTTAAAAAATGAAAAGCATCTCATTAAATAAATAAAAGGGGCCAAATTGAAGATTATCAATAATAAAGATTTGACCCCGATGGACCCCAATGAATCAAATCTTTATTAATCTACCGCTTTTAATGGATTCAAGCTCTACTAAAACAACCTTCAGGGAATCTCTGGCAGATTCACCTGTGGCTAAGGTTGGCATTTTGTCATCTTTCACACAGCCAACAAAGTACTTTATCTCTGAGAAGTATCCTCCTAACTCAGAAATATTCCCTCCTGTTTCTGCGGAAGCTTGAAGCTCAACTTTCACCTCAGGATACTCTACTTCTTCCCCAGGTCTGTAAATGGCCAGGCTTTTCTCATATCGGGAATTAAACTCAACCGTCCCTCTCTCAAAATTGGCAGTAAAACTCATAGTAAGAGGAAAATTATCAGGCATATCCCATCCCCC
>JAUWJM010000092.1 GCA_030607715.1 Candidatus Aerophobota bacterium | reverse complement strand
ATTTGACTACGGTATATCCTTGCCCATGGCGGCACTGGAAGTCCTGTTTTTCCGGGCAGATAGGCTGCCAGTTTAAAGACCAGTACCGCCCCGTATCATTATCTCGAAGAAAGATATAGCGCCCTGGCCGATCAGTATACAGGTTCTCTGGATTCCAGGTAGTAAGCCGGGTAGTGCGGCAGTCCTTGAAAAAACTATATCCTCCACCGGTATGGGAGATAACGGCACAATACTCGTTATTGTAAAGATAATTTATCCAGGGTCGGGGCAGATTAGGGTTAGTTATGATATACTCTTTTCCATCAGAACTAAAGTGTCCGTATTTCATTTCTTTAATCTCCTTTCATCCAAAAAACTCTCACTGATTTGGCGTCTACTGGTAAACTCACCTTACTTTCTTTAATGGAAAACATTTCTTGGGGAGAAAATACATCCTGGAGCTGGTCACATTTTATCTGTCTGAATTTTAAATGAACTTTCCTGGATTTCTTTTTCCTGTTAATTACAAACAAAATCTGCTGAAATTTGTTTCTCTGAACCACAGTGTTAACAGAGGACTCACCTGTCTCGATTTGGGGATTTACCTCACACTGGCTAAGAAGAGAGCGAAAAAAACCATTATTTATCCTTCTTTTCTGCTCCTTCTCTCCTTCATAGAGACACGCACCTAAAAATATAATCTTTCCTTCTCCCAGCCTTTGTTCCCAGAAATAATCGCCTCTCTTGCTATAAGAGACAAACTTATCTGCTAAAATCTTGCCCCAGGGAGTGGTGAATTCTTGCTCTGAGAGAAGTTTTTCCCTCTCCCCTATTTCAATCCCAAAATTACTGGATTTTTCCATTTTTAGATTTAACTGGGGGACGAGAGAAAGAAAAACAATGGTTCCACCCTTATTTACATATTCCCTTAAAACTGCCTGACTTTTCTCGTCCATATACAAATTGGCTGGAACAAAAACTAACCGATACCTAAAGATAGATTCTTTCTCTATCAAGGGGTCAAATATAGCCGGGTCATAATTTAATTGAAGCAGACTCTTATACAAATTTTCAAATTGCTCATAGCCTGTTCCTAAGAGATTATTTTCTAACCAAATCTGCCTCCCGGCACATATATAATTTTCCCAGGCATAGGGACGATAATACATTAAAGCTATAGATTGAATTTTAGTTAAGGAATTAAAATCCTTTACCTCTTTTATAAACCTCATCACCTTACTAACAGCCTGATAAGTGTAGGTTTTTTCCCCTTCCTCAGTTACCGGAGTGCTCTTCCAATTTTCTCTATTGACAAACATATAGAAATTCATTCCCTTCAGACCATAAGCTAGAGCAATAAAGTAGAGAAATTCCAGATGCTCCCGAGAGATACGAGGGGTATCTTTTATCTCTTTTATGTGCCATACACCTGACATAATTTCTGGAGCCCACGGCATCCGAGAAACTGCTCTCGTATAATTGACCGCCTTTACTATGTCAGCAAAAACCTCCTCATCTAAAGGGGCAAGAGCATATATGTCATATCCTCCTAAACCCGCAGCTTCTTCCAGCTTTCTCCAATTATTAGGAACACTCATAGGCCGATGCTGATTATAATTGGTAGTAAAAATAACCTCTTTTACTCCATTATCTAAATGCATTTGTTTAAGTAAGGTAAGATGCCTGGCCAGGAGCCACTCTTTAAATTCTACCCAATCCATATATTTCTTTAGATCCTGAAGACGCCTGAGAGCTAATTTAAAGGGTAGTTCTACATCTGAAAAATTAGCATAGCCAGTACTACAAACTGAATTTAATTTTTCAATAGAGGAGTACTTCTCCTCCAGCCACCCTTGATAAAGACTAATATTGACCTGGTTATAGTCAGAGGCAAATATTTGATCATGGAAAGCCATACTGGGTTCATTGTCGAGCTGGATGAGGACAATGGGACCCTTTGGATAACAAAAATCCTTTATACAAAGGTCTACATCTCTTATCCACCTTCGAACATAGGACAGATATTGAGGGTATAGATAGCTAGGAATATAATGTGAAAAAGGAGCGTTGTACCCTTTTACTAAAAACCCTTTATTATCTCTTACTAAAATTTCTTCCTTCTCTAGCAGCCATTCTGGGTAGCCTCCATTTTGCTCTTCCGCACATATCCATGGGCCAGGCTTAAGATGAACCCAAATTTTCAGTTTAGCACAAAGCTCTAAGAAGCGAGGAAGGTTCAATCGAGGGTCAGTTTTTCCTGTTAGGTCATTATCTTGGGAAGAAATACTGTGTCTACGCCAGCTAACGTATGTTGAAACAATCTCAAGGCCTGCTTTTTTTAATTGAGAGAGACACTTTTCCCAATACTCTGGACCTATACGCCAAAAATGCATTTCTCCACTGAAAAGGAGAACCTTTTCCCCATTGAGAAGAAGCCCATTTTCTCTCAATATAACTCCCATGCTCATAAGCTTATCATCCTACATCCCAACATGCTGTCTCCACGTTCACTTTTTATCCTTTTACTGAACCGGCAGTTAATCCCTTTACCATATGCTTCTGCATAAATAAGAATAGGATTACTACAGGAATAGTTGTCAACACAGAAGCTGCTCCTAAATGATTCCAATAGATTTCGTAAGCAGTAATGAACCTTTGCAGTCCGATAGGCAAAGTACGAACCTTATCAGTAGAGGTGAAAATAAGGGCAAAAATAAATTCATCCCAGGCTCCAATAAAAGAGAATATACTGGCTGCCATAATTCCTGGAAGAGCGAGGGGGAAAATAACACGAACCATAGCAGATACTCTAGAACATCCATCTATCATAGCTGCTTCTTCCAATTCCTGAGGAATCTGATCAAAAAATCCTTTCATGAGCCATGTGCACAGAGGAAGTGAAAACGTAATATAGGAAAGGACTAAAGCATATAAAGTATTTAGCAGTCTCAAGGCTTTAATAATTTGAAAGAGAGGAATGATTAAGAGCGCCCCAGGAAACATCTGAGTAATCAAAAATATTAAGAGAAGACTGTGCCCTCCCAAAAACTTAAAGCGGGAAAAGCTATATCCAGCTAAGCTTGCAAGAATGATGGCTATAACGGTAGTACTCACTGCTACCACTACACTATTACGAAAATAAGTTAGGAATGGTGCTCTCTTTACCACATAAAGGAAATTTTTAATAGTGGGATGACGAGGAATCCATATGAGCGGAACAGTATAGGTTTCCTCAGTGGTCTTGAAAGCGGTGGAAATCATCCAGAAGAGGGGAAGTACAGCCCACAAAATCAAGATAACCAGTAAACTCAATAATATATATTTAATTACTAAACTTCTAAAGGAAGCCACTTTTTTATATTCTCCTTTCCTTATCTTTCTTAAATAAAGGGACTCTCCATCCTCATTAACTTAATATAAAGTAAACTAAAAGCTAAAACCATAAAAAAGAGAGCTACAGAAAGAGCTGCAGCATAGCCAAAGTGAAAAAACCTAAAGCCCTGCTTGTAGATAAAGGTGACCAAAATGTCTGTTTTGCCACCTGGTCCACCTCCAGTGAGAATATATATGTAGGCAAAATTATTAAACGTCCAGATACCAGCCAGTAGCGTGGTCACTAAAATTACTGGTTTTAATAAAGGTAGGGTAATATACCTCAGTTCTTGCCCTACGGAAGCCCCATCTATAGAAGAAGCATCGTATAGCTCTTTAGGGATATTTTGCAATCCAGCTAAGAGCATAATCATCATAAAGGGAAATCCCCGCCAGGTATTGGTAATTATACAAGCAGCCATTGCCGTGGAGATGCCTCCTAGCCAATTAATATTATGAGGTATTAAATGTAGAGTTTTTAAAATATGGTTTACCACTCCAAACTCTCCATGCCACATCCATTTCCAGCTAAAAGCTCCCACTACGGCCGGCATAGCCCAGGGGACTAGTAAAAGGGCTCGGGCTAACCCCCGACCCCAGAAAACTTCATTTATTATTAAAGCAGCTGCCAATCCAATAATAAATTGGAGAGCTACTGACCCGAAAGTCCAATAAGCAGTTTGAAGTATAGTTCCTTTAAACCTTGAATCTGATAATATCTTTTGAAAGTTTTTAATTCCTGTAAAGATAGCCTCCTTATGGTACAGCGGTTCAATTTCAAAGAAACTCATGTAAAAAACCTTAAATAAGGGGTAGAATAAAACTACAGCTAAACACAGAGTAGCAGGTAAAACCAAAAAGTAAGCCAAGCGGTTTTTCCTGATTTCTTTAAATTTTCTGGTTATTAAAGACATTCCTCGAAACCTCCGAATATAATTTTACCATAAATTCTCTTTTCTGAGAAATCGCTGCAATAAACCCCGTTAGAAAATTCGGATGGAGCTTTAAGAAGAAGGAACTGCCTTCAAAAGAAGGCAGTTCCTTTTTTAATTCAGATTCAGCGATCCAGCACTCTTTTAACGGGTAAGAACCTTCAGCGCTTCCGCTGCTGCTTCATCTAGAGCTTCTTGTGGTTCTTTAACAAGAGCTAGAGCATCACGCCAGGCCACTGCAAACCAATATTCTATTTCTCCTGCCTCTGGAATGGTTGGTCTTGGCTTAGCTACCTTCAGTTGGGCTGAGAAAGCCTGTATTAAGGGATCCTCGGTAAAGAATGGGTCATCATAACACGACTTTCTGAGCGGCAATAGAGTCAAGGACTTAGCCCAGTCTGTCCGAACGTCTTTCTGCATGAAGTAATTTAAAAACTTCATGGCTTCAGCTTTATGCTCAGACTGCTCCAGAACGAGAAAATCCAATCCTCCCAGAATCGAAGCAGCTCGTTTTCCTGCCGGTATAGAAGCAATAGCCCATTTTCCTTCAATAGCTTTAATTTCTTTCATAGAGGCTACTGTCCAGGGCCCAGAGGTGAACATAGCCATCTTTTTGGCTGCAAATAGTGGTTTATAGTCATCCTCTGTGTAGTTTACGGCTCCTTCTGGTATTACCTTATACTTATAGATTAAGTCTAACCAGAACTGAAGAGCAGCTACTCCTTCTGGACTGTTAAAAGCAGGAACCAGTTTTCCATCTTTTTCTTCAAGCATCTCTGCTCCAGCAGCAAAGAACCAAGGATAAAACTCATAAGCCCACCAACCACCGAAAAGTCCTAGCCCCCATACGTCCGTTTCTCCGTCACCGTCGGTGTCTTTAGTTATAGCCTGGGCAACTTCAACCAGTTCATCCCAGGTAGCTGGCGGAGAGTCATATCCTGCCTCTGCCAACATATCAGTCCGATAGAAGAGGACCAAAGTATCTACAGACTCCGGTAGACCATACAGAGAACCATCGCTTAATACTGGTTCGAGTGCTCCAGGAAAGAGGTCAAGGATAAGCCCGGTAGAGACATAGAGATCTATGTTAGCTGCATATCCTGCTGCGATGTATGAAGCAGCTCTAGCCGGGTCAGTCCTGACAATATCTGGCGCAGCCTCACCCATAATGAGAGTAACCAGCTTACCATAGTAAGCGTCTTCCGGTGAATTGTCTCTATCTAATTCTATCTTTATTCCTGGGTTATCTGCTTCAAACTGAGCTACAATCGCCTCAAGTTTGGCACTCTCTGCATCATTGTATTGATGCATTAGCTTAATGGTTACTGGAGCAGCTCCGACAATTTGGCTGGCTACAAGGAGCATGCTCAGTAGTACCACCCCTGCAATTACTAGCTTTTTATACATCTAATTTCCCTCCTTTATTTTTTCTTGTTCGCTATTTTTCTCTCTCATCACCTCCTCTCCTCGTAAATATAATTTTATTTTTTAAAAATTTCTACTTTCTCTTCCGGACTTTCAGACAAAAGCTTTGTTTATAGTACTTTTTAATTAACTTAATTAATTCGTAGAGAGCATTATCCCTATTTAAGATTGATAATCTTTCGGTGTTTCGTTAATAATCCCATAAAGATAACTTTATTACTGTTCTACCTTAAAAATATTGTTCGCAAATTTTTTGCCAATTTTGATAGTGACATATGTTGTTATGATGATAGTAATATATCTCACTATAGATATAGCCACAGTTCAATAACCCATTCATTTAAATGGCATCTACTTACTTTCTCAGTGAAAACTCAGAGATTTTTAAAGAGCATTAATGTCCATTCTGTGCAAAACAGTTACTCTTGTCCGCAGAATTTTGAAGGGCAGTTTTTCTTGTTGCCTCAGAGGCCACAAGACGTAGTATCACACCCTGACGCTAGTATGAGATCTGTCTTTACCATGGAAACCACCCTTGCTTCAAAGATCATAGCACATAGTCGTGTCATACTCTCACAGCTGCTTTAGTTAGTGGTATACTCAATTGTTGCAGAGCAAGGGTTGCCGCACCAATAGCTACATCATTATCCTTCAAAGATGCAGGTAGTACTCTGATTTTCTCAGGTGAAAGCATAAAAACTCTATCTTTGATAGTCTTTCTGGCTGCCTCAAGAAATAGTTCTCCCGCCTGTTCAGCTACCCACCCCCCTATGATTACAGCTTCCGGAGCAAAAATGTTAATGAGGTTAGCAATTCCAATCCCCAGGTAATGGCCTGCCTCCTGGACAATTTGGGAGGCCAGGGAGTCACCTCTTTTGGCTTCCTCTATAACCATATCCGCCGTTATATTTCCTTTATTTTTATTTAATATATTGGCCAATGAAGAATTGGGATATTTACTTATGCGATT
>JAUWJM010000007.1 GCA_030607715.1 Candidatus Aerophobota bacterium | reverse complement strand
GGTTTACTTGGTGTCTTCGTGTCTTGGTGGCTGAATAGTAACCAAAAATAAAGAATGATCTAAAAATGGAAGCACTTTTTCTGTCATTCCTTGTGGTTAGAAGTTCCTTAGATATCTTTACTGATATTGGTTTTTATATTGGCCCAATGAATCTTAATGTCCCCTCTGTAGTGAGTATTCTTATTCTAATAAGTGGAGGATTATATTTTGTTTTAAAAGGAAGGGTAGGTATCCATAAAATCACAATAGCTTTTGGAATCTGGCTTTTACTTTTAATACCTTTTGTTCTTCTTAGTATCTACAACTTTGGTTTTGAGGGTCTGTTAGGAGTTAGAGAATGGGTACGTCTTTTCACAATTTTTATGATTTTTCTCTTGTCTTTTAATTTTACAAATAGAAACAATAGAGTTAAGTTTTTAAATGTCCTTTTTTTATCTTTATTGATTCCCCTATCAGTTGGATTTTATCAATTAATTACTCATAGTGGATCAACTGCAGGAGGCATCTATAGAATATATGGTACTTTAAATAATCCAAACCCTTTTGCTCTTTATTTAATAGCTTTTGTTGGTTTGACTTATTGGAAATTAACTACTACTAAACACAAATTTTGGTTTTTTTTACTTTTATTGGAGATAGGATGTTTGATAGCTACTTTTAGTTTGGGTGGTTATGTAATGTTTGGGATTTTAGCTCTCTTTTTGTTATTAAAAGCAAAAAAAGGGCAAAAAATAATAATTACTTTTTTAATAATTGGTTTTGTTTTAACGGTCATTTCCAGTCCACAGTTTCAAGTAAGATGGAAAAGAATTAAAAAAATAAATATATCTAAGACTATTGAAGAGAAGGAACCGGTGGAATCAATTACCCAGAGAATAATCATTTGGTATCATTTACTTTCTCTCTGGAAAGAAAAACCTCTTCTTGGCTATGGTCTCCAAACCGCTTCCTCTATAAACCCCTTCGAGAAATATGAAGGAATAGGGTATGATCCTCATAATGACTTTTTAAAATATTTAGTTGAGACAGGATTAATTGGTCTTCTCTTTTATATCATTTTCATCATTTTAGTTGGTTCTCAGATTTACCAAGGATATAGATTCTCTACTGATCTAAGATTTAAAAGCCTTCTTTTTATTTTGTTCGCAGTATTTGTAGCCTGGCAAATTGGAAGTCTTGCTGAAAATTTTATAGCTTCCACAACTTTTCAGTACTATTTTTGGGCTATACTTGGTATTGCCTTAAAATCTAAGAGATTACAGAAAAAGGACGAGGACAACTTAAAACTAAAACAGGATAATTTAAAAATTTGATGGTTTTTTCAGGGCTGGGTTAGTCTGTTTTTAATTCATAATTAAGATGCCTGATAGTTATTAATATTTTTGTATTGTTGCCAAGTAGGGAGGATAAATTTGAGCTCATTAAAGTTCTCCACCTGGGTAGGGGAGGCCAATATCAGTTTCCTTTTTTCCTCTCCCCTTTGTGGGAGAGGATTGAGGTGAGGGGGATATTTAGCCTCCCGATTGCTTTTTAACTCTTGCTTCAGAGAGGGCGACTAAAGTCGCCCTTAGCCATAAGTGGGTTGTTTGGAATTTTGGCAGGTTGAAATAGGTTAAAAATACAAGAAGAGGAGTTCTTAAATAGTGACATATGTCTTCGCTTTCGCTCGGCGTCCCTTCGGGACGTCCCCATACGCTTCGGGGATAAGGACATTTGGTCCTATGGTAAACTACCTCAAAGAAAAAGTTAATTTCTATGAAGGTTCTGATCATTAGTAATATGTATCCAAATAGTAAGGGTTCATATCGGGGCATTTTTGTAAAAAATCAACTGGATGCTCTTGAAAAAGCGAAAATTGATATAATAAAAGTAGTAAAAACTCAAGATACAATTTTTGCCTATATACCGTTTATTTTAAGGTCTATCTTTTACCTATTTTTTGAATCTTACGACTTGGTTCATGCACATTATGGGTTTCATTCTGCTCTTTTCGCAGCTATTATAAAAAAAAGGCCCTTTATAATAACTTTTCATGGAGGAGATGCCTTAGTTGAGCCAGAGCGTAATAGAATTTATTATAAGTTACAGAGATTTGTTGTATCTCGATCTAACCATATCATTGCCGTAAGCAATGAGATAAAAAGTGTGCTTATCTCTAAGTTAGGAGCAGATCCTAACAAAATATCCGTAGTTACTTGTGGAATTGATACTTCAGTATTTGTTCCCTTGAAAAAAAATAAAGTCCGAGGAGAATTGAAAATTGCCAGAGATGCAAGAGTCATTTTGTTTGTAGGAGGACTTACTCGTAGAAAAGGTGTTGATATTATACTTGAATGTGCTCAGCGTATGCCAGATATTCTTTTTATTTTAGTTGGGGAAGGTAAATTGAAGATGGATATTGAAAATTGTAAATCTGTAGGCGTTTGCCCCAACAATGAAATATGTAAGTGGATGAATGTTGCTGATATTTTTATACTCCCCAGCAGAAGCGAGGGAACCCCTCTGGTAGTGCTGGAAGCCCTTTCTTGTGGTATTCCTGTTATTGCTTCAGATGTGGGCGGTATTTCTGATGTAATTAAAAATGGAGAAAATGGATATCTTGTTCCGGCTGATAATATAAACCTATTTCAAGATAGAATAATGGAACTACTAAATAACGAAATGCAACGAAAACTAATGGGGAAAAATGGTAGAAAAGATGCCATAGAAAAGTTTAATAACAAGAAAATTAATTATAAGATCATCCAAATTTACAAAAGGGTTATCATTTAATGAAAGCAATAACTTTGACTTCTACGAATGGGGGATAGAATGAAAGTTGTTTCTGTTGTTGGTACCAGGCCAAATTTTGTGAAAGAATTTCTTATAAATAGAGAATTTAAGAAAAACAGTGTGAAAGAGATTCTTGTTCATACAGGACAGCACTATAATTATGAGATGTCAAAGCTTTTCTTCGAAGACTTTAATCTCCCTGAACCAAATTATCATTTCGATAACTCAGGTAGATCTAATATCCAACAGACTGCAGAGATAATGAAACATATGGAAGGTGTCTTAAAAATGGAAAAACCTGACTGCACTTTGATATGTGGGGATGTCAACTCTACATTGGCAGCAGCAGTTGCTTCTGTCAAGCTCAAAATACCTGTGGCTCATATAGAAGGAGGAGTCCGGAGTTGGAGTTTGTATAATCCTGAAGAGATAAACATAAGAGTTTCAGATCATCTCTCTGAACTTGTTTTCGCTTGTACTAAGACAGATTACGAAAATTTGTTAAGAGAAAACTTTGCTAAAGAGCGGATAGTTCTTTCCGGAGATATTATGAAAGATGTTCTTCTTTGTGTCTTAGAAAAAGAAAATATTCCCATTGAAAGAGGTAATTACAGTGTTGTGACAATCCATAGGGAAGAGAATGTGGAGTCTAAAGAGAGGTTAACAAATATCATTTCTGGTCTAATTGAATCGCGGGAACGAATAATTTTTCCAGTTCATCCCCGGACACAGAAGAGATTGGAACAATATGAACTCATTGAAAGGATTAAGAAAAGCACGAGAATGGAACTTACAGAGCCTAAGGGTTACATTGATTTTATCAGGCTTTTAGCCGGTTCTAATAAAGTAATAACTGACTCGGGAGGTGTAAGGCGAGAAGGATATATTCTTAAAAAACCAGTTATAGCTCTTATCAATATAACTGTGTTCCCCGAAATACTAAAAGCAGGCTGGAAAGTTATCGCGGATGCCGACCTGAATAAGATAGTAAAACTCATTGGAAAGTTTGAACCACCAGAGAAGCACCCTGATATATTCGGTGACGGAAATGCCCATGAGAGAATTGTTGGGAGCCTTATCAAGAGATTTGGGAGGTAACAGTGAAACGGATCTGTATGGTTTGTCAGTCCTACTATTTAAGAGATCCCCGGGTAAGAAGAGAAGCAGAAGCTTTGGTAGAAGTCGGATTTGATGTGGACGTCATTACTTTGCGAGATAAAGGAGAGCCATCGATGGAGAGAGTTTCTGGAGTTGATATTTTTCGTCTCCCTTTAATGCGAAAAAGGGGAAACATTATACGGTATCTTTTTGAATATTTTTATTTCTTTATCTTATCATCGTTTTTTCTATCTTATCTTTATCTTAAGAGGCGATATAACTTGATTCAGATTCATACTATGCCTGATTTTCTTGTATTTTCTGCTGTTATACCAAAAATTTTGGGAGTAAAAGTCATTTTAGATGTTCACGAGCCTATGCCAGAACTTTTCATGTCTAAATATAAAGTGGATAGAAATAATTTTTTGATAAAGCTTATAGGAATTCAAGAGAAAATAAGCTTTTGTTTTCCCGACCGGCTTATTACTGTTCATGAACCTCTCCGAAAGCTCTTTATCGAGAGGGATAAGATCAGGGGGGATAAAATAGATGTTGTTTTGAATGTCCCTGATATCAAGATATTCAGAGATAGGCAATTAAAACAGACTGACAAGTTAGATAATCATTTTGTTCTTGTTTATCCAGGAACAGTTGCTGAACGATATGGGCTTGATATTGCAATTAGGGGGATAGACCTTTTAAGAAATAAAATTCCCAGATTGGAACTCTGGATCATTGGAGAAGGAGAGCATCTACCTTATCTTAAAGATCTTGTTGCAAAATTAAATTTAGAAAATTATATTGAGTTTTACGGACCAGCCCCACTTACTCAAATCCCAGATTTTTTAACCAAAGCCAATGTTGGTATTTCTACTCATAAACAGGACCCTCTTGGGGATCTCTGTTTCTCTGGTAAAATAATAGAATTTCTCGCAATGGACCTTCCTGTTGTAGTATCAAGAACTAAAACTTTTCAGTATTACTTTGACGAAAACATGCTGTTCTTTTTTATCCCCGAAGATATAAGCGATTTTGCAGAAAAAGTTCTAACCGTATATGAGAATCCATCCCTGGCGAAGAAGAAGGTCGAAAATGCTAGAAAATATATACAGAGTTTAAATTGGAATATCCAGAAGAGGGAATATATTCGATTGGTTGAGCTTCTTATTCTTTCCTCTTGAGGGGGGAAGATTAAGATGAGGGTGAGGATTTGGTTAAGGGGAGGGAAGACTTTAGCCTCCCATTTTTTGAGGAGGTAAAAAGTATAGTTTTTAAATATTTTGGGGAAGAGGATATAGAATGGAAGTTCTAATTACCAAGAGTGTTATAGAGGATATTTTGGCTCGTAGGAAGGGCTGGATTTTTAATATGAAGGTGCTATCTTTGGTCAGGACAAAAAAGATAAAGGGGTGGATATTATCCAGTGATATCCCTATGTTACATTATCTACACTCAAAGAGAGTGGGTGAAATTAAGGCTCGAGAAGAGATTAAAGACCAATTAAAGGGTTTTGCTATAATTCCCTTGCATGCGTCTCTCATTGATAACGGATGGAGAAATGATCTTTTAGACTTTGAAGATGCTCTCCAATTTGGAGCAGCTTTGCAATTTAAACTTGATGCTATAATAACGGGTGATAAAAAGCATCTTAAGCAAGATAAGATACCTATCTATACACCAGAGGACTTCCTTAAAGCCTATAGGTTAAAAATATCACCTCCCAAAAAGGTTATTCCCTTTATTGATCTTAAGGCTCAACTCCATCAAATCTATAATGAAATAGATGATGGAATAACAGATGCCATTACCAATACAGCTTTTGTTTCAGGAAATTATGTAAAGAAGTTGGAGGAAAAATTTGCCGAGTATGTGGAAACTAAAGAGGCAGTAACGGTGAATAATGGGACATCAGCTTTGAAACTGGCCCTGACAGCCTATGATGTAGGGTCAGGGGATGAAGTTATCACTGTTCCCAATACTTTTATAGCTACGGCTGAGGCTATCTCCTTTGTTGGTGCACTTCCCGTATTTGTGGATGTAGATGCTAAGACATGCAATATGGATCCTCAAGAGCTTATAAGCTTTATAGAAAGAAGATGTGAATTTAGTGGGGGAAAATTAGTCGATAAAAAAACAAATAAAAGAGTTAAAGCTATAATTCCTGTTCATCTTTATGGTCAACCTGCCTATATGGACCCAATTTTGGAGATAGCAAGTAAATATAGCCTTGTAGTAATAGAAGATGCCTGTCAGGCTCATGGGGCAGAATATAAGGGAAGAAAAGTAGGATCCATAGGTGAAGCGGGTGCTTTTAGTTTCTATCCCGGAAAGAACTTGGGAGCTTATGGGGAAGGAGGTATGGTAGTGACTAATGATACAGAAACTGCCAAAAAAATGAGGGCCTTGAGGGATCATGGATCCGAGGAAAAATATTACCATCTCTATAAGGGTCTAAATCTAAGGATGGAGAATTTTCAAGGGGTAGTTCTTCTCTCCAAACTTTCCCATTTGGATGAATGGAACGAGAAAAGAAGAAGAAATGCTAAACTTTACTGTAAATTACTGGAAAAAATAGAGGAAATAATAGTTTCTTACGAAGGGGATTATACTAAACACGTCTACCATCTTTATGTCGTTAGGACTTCTCAAAGAGATGATTTAAAGAAATATCTTGAAGAAAACAGAGTTAAAACAGGCATTCACTATCCCATTCCTATTCATCTTCAAAGAGCTTATAATGACTTAGGTTATAAAGAGGGAGATTTTCCCATTTCGGAGAAACTTTCCCGGGAATCTCTTTCTCTGCCGATGTACCCTGAACTGAAGGAGAGAGATATAAAGAGGATCTGTGAACTCATAAAAGATTATTTTAAAAGGAGATAGTTTCTAATGATCAAGGTAGGTGTGATCGGCTGTGGGTATTGGGGACCGAATCTAGTGAGGAATTTTGTTCAGATATCGGAAAGTGAGGTTAAATATGGCTGTGACTTAGATGAGGAAAAGCTAAAACGGATTAAAAGTCTTTATCCTGATGTTCAGATTACTAAGAATTATAAAGAGCTCCTTGATGACTCAGATGTAGATGCTATAGCTATCGCTACTACTGTGCATACTCACTTTGAGCTGGCAAAGAAGGCAATAGAGGCAGGTAAGCATATTTTTGTGGAAAAGCCATTGATTCAAAATTGTAATGAGGCAAGAGAGCTAATTAACCTTGCTCATAAGAAAAAAAAAGTTTTAATGGTGGGGCATACTTTCTTATATGCGGCGGCTGTAAATAAGCTAAAGGAATTGATTGACTCTAATGAATTGGGAAATATTCTCTATATTTCTTCTCAGAGAAAGAATCTGGGGCTCTTCCAGGAGGATATAAATGTGGTATGGGATCTTGCTCCTCATGACATTTCTATAATTTTATATCTTTTGGATAAAGAAATAGATAAAAAAGAGTGTGAGATCACTGCCACTGGCAAAGGTCATTTTATCTCTGGTAATGAAGACGTAGCTTTCATAACCTTAAATTTTTCCGATAAGGTAATAGTTAATTTACATCTTAGTTGGCTTGATCCTCTCAAGGTAAGAAATATGACTGTGGTAGGAGCAAAAAAAATGGTCGTCTATGATGATGTAGAAACCTTGGAGAAAATCAAAATTTACGATAAAGGAGTCTTAATTCCCGATTCACATGAAAGTTTTGGAGAATTCCAACTTTCTTATAGATATGGGGATATTACTATTCCTCGTTTAAGGCAGGAAGAGCCGTTAAAAGTGGAATTGAAACACTTTTTAAATTGTATCAATAATGGGAAAAAACCGCTGAGTGATGGAGAAAATGGCTATCAGGTAGTTAAAATAGTGGAGAAGATAAATGAATCTCTTAAAAATGGAGGAAGGAAAGAGAGGATATCCTTTGAGTGATAAATTTGAGATATTAACAGAAGAGGTTATAATAGGGGATGGCCATCACATAGATGGGGGAGTTTTACTTGGTTATCCAGTTAAGCGTAAAATAAAATGCAAAGAATTAGTTATAGGAAAAAAGGCAAGAATTAGAAGTGGATCTGTGATATATCAGGGATCTCGAATAGGGGACAGTTTACAGACCGGACACAATGTAGTCATCAGAGAAGAAAATAACATAGGTGATGATTTCAAGATCTGGAACAATTCGGTGGTTGATTATGGATGTAAGATTGGTGACAGGGTGAAGGTACATAGTGGTGTCTATATTACCCAATTTACTGTTATTGAGGATGATGTATTTTTAGCACCAGGAGTTATGGTGGCCAATGATATTCATCCCGGCTGTAGACTCTCCGCTAAATGCATGAGGGGGCCAACTATTAAAAGGGGTGCTCAGATTGGGGTAAACGTTACTTTGCTTCCCTTTATTATGGTTGGAGAAAACTCATTAGTTGGAGCTGGCAGTGTGGTAACTAAAGATGTGCCCTCAAGGTCTGTGGTTTATGGAAATCCTGCTAAGGTGGTGAAGAGTATTTATGAGTTGAGGTGTGTAACTGGCCTAATGGATAGACCCTATAAGAGAAAGAATAAAATAAGGAGTAAAGAAGGGTGCTGAAACGTTTATTGAAGCGAAAGCTGGTATCTTTATGGTGTATCTTAATTGATTTATTTTTTATTATCTTTTCCTTAGTTCTCTCCTATTGGCTACGATTTCATTCCCAAATTTCACAATTGGTGACAAGATATGGGTGGAGGATAGATTTTGAGGTGTTGTATACTCTACCTTATTTTGATTCCTATATTAAGATGTTCTCTTTTTCAACACTACTTATTTTTGTGGTTTTGTATTATAATGGATTATATAAGATAAGAACAGGGTTAGAACCACTACAGGAAGTCTTATTAGTGGTAAAATCGACGATTATCTCATTTCTCGGCATCGTCTTAATTAGTTTTATCCTCCACGAGATCTATTTTTCTAGAGTTGTCTTATTTTATTTCTGGTATTCTACAACTCTTTCTCTTTCCTTGAGGAGGTTAGTCAAGCAAGAATTAGCAAAAAGAAGAATTTCTCAAGGGGATAATATTCAAAATATTTTAATTTTAGGCGCGGGTAGGATAGGAAATTTTTTAGCAGAGGAAATCTCTCGACAATGGCAATTAGGTTTACAGGTAATTGGCTTTTTGGATGATAAATTTCCTCACCCAGATAGGACTTCTTCGGGCTATAAAATTTTAGGTCCTGTATCTAAATTAAAAGAAGTTATTTCCCATCATAGAGTTGATGAAATCTATATTACTTTTCCTTCCGAAAGAAAGCGAGTATTAAACATAGTTAGGCAATGTGATCAGGGAAATATAAGAGTTAAAATAATTCCCGATATGTTTGATTTTATGAGAAGTAGGATTCGCCTTGATAATAAAGGTCCTCTTCCGGTAGTTGAACTGGTTGACTTTTCTCGCGAGGAATCTTTCCTTCTTAAACGAACCTTTGACCTTATATTAGCCTTTTTAGCATTAATAATTTTCTTTCCTCTTTTACTTTGCATTGTCTTAGCCATAAAGATTGATAGTCGAGGCTCAATCTTTTATACACAAACAAGGATAGGAAAAAGAGGGAAACCTTTTAAATTTTACAAGTTCAGGTCTATGTATGCTAATGTAGATGATGCTTCACACAAAGCATATATTAAAAAACTAATTAGGACAGACAATCCCTACATTGAAGAGGGTAAAAATGAGAAGAAAATTTTTAAGATTACTGATGATGAAAGGATTACCAGGGTAGGTAGGTTCATTAGAAAATATAGTTTGGATGAAATAGGTCAATTAGTTAATGTATTAAAGGGTGATCTGAGTCTCGTAGGGCCAAGAGCTCCTTTGCCTTATGAATACGAGGAGTATAATGACTGGCATAAGAGAAGATTAGAAACTTTACCTGGCATGAGTAGTCTGTGGGTAATAAATGGTAGAAGCAATCTTTCTTTTGAGGAAATGGTTAAGCTGGATATTTACTATATTGAAAATTGGTCATTCTGGCTGGATATTAAGATACTTATTGAGACTATCCCAGCAGTGCTGAAAGGTGAAGCGGCATATTGAAATAGTTATCTGAATAGATTTGAGAAATCATTGTATCTCGTTGTTCGTGGCTCGTATCTCGCGCCCCCTCACTCTCCAATGTGCGATAAGTCTACTTTGTTTGATAAATCAAACCGCTACAATGTGCGATAAATCGCACCGCTACTTGTCGGATGAATCCAACCGCTACTCGCAATGACATCCTTCGTCGCTTTCCGAAAAAAGGAGATTTAAGAAGATGAGGAGTTATCCTTGACATTATACTTTTTTGTGTAATATAAAATGGAGCAGAAAAAGCTTATGAGAAATCCGTTTGTCTATGGTAAATCAGTAATAGGAGAAAATTTCTGTGATCGGGATGCAGAAATAAGGAAGTTAAAAATGGATATCTTGATAGAGAAGACAATGAGTATTTTTTTACCCCTATCGGGAGCAAAGTGCTAAGATTTATATGTTTGGATGCCGAAAGAATTTCTATACCAGCTAGTTTACCCGCTGCGTCTAAGTCCATAGTAATATCTTCATCTATCTCTTTACAATAAACCTTCTCAGCCTCACTAAGTTTTAGATAGAGGACATCATATTTTGGATCATAAGCAATTCTCATAATTTACCTCCATTTCTCATAATATACTTTTACTGTAATAACAAAGGGGTGAATGTCGAGCTACCACTTGACTTTTTGGGGATAAATAGCATTATACATAGAATTATTGTGGAAAATGTCCCTGCAAAAGTTTATCAACAATGTGGGGAGAAATTATTTGATCCCAAAATTGTAGAGCGATTACAAAAAATTATCTGGAACAAACAGACGCCTCAGAAAAAAATCAAAATACCTATTTTTGACCTTTCCTCAGTTTAACTATAGCGCTTCTAAAGAGGATTGTAAAGTGCAGGATTAGAGGGATAAAGAGAAAAGATGGCATCGTTACTTTACCGCTGATAAGAAGCTACCTGAATAACTCCTTCTTTCTTAGCTAACTCCATAGCCGTGGGGTGGATAAGGTATCCAAACATTACCTTCAGAATTTCATGCTCAATTTGGGGAATTACATTGGAGACTTGCTGGAGAAACTTTTTTACCTCTCCTTTATAAATTCTGGATTTTGCCTCCCCTAAAATAATAACTTTCTTTCCATTTTTTCTACCTTCCCCATAGAAATTTATTTCTACATCAGTTTTATTAATTCTAAAGAACTTCCTATTCAGTTCGGTTACATAGACGTTATAATGTCTCTCCAGATATCCTGGTAATACTACTCGGCCAATATCCTCTAATCCAAATCCTATAGTAGCGCTTAACCCTCCTATTTCCTTAGCCATATTATCCACCGACCTCTCTGTCCTTGCTTGAGCTTGAGCTAACCTCTCTACTGCTTCTTCTAACCTCCCCATTCTC
This sequence comes from Candidatus Aerophobota bacterium, assembly GCA_030607715.1. Next base: position 13,180 of record JAUWJM010000007.1, on the reverse strand, counting down.
TCCTCTGTCCTTGCTTGAGCTTGAGCTAACCTTTTAACTATTTCCTTCAATTCATGAAAATCTTCTTTGGATATATGAAGCTCTTTCATTCTTTCATCAACGATGGCCACGATAGCTTTATATAACTCTGGAGTTATTTTGTTGTTAATCCTCTGCAACTCTTTCACTCCTTAAAAAGAAATATAAACCTGGATTCTGTAATTTGAATAATAATCGCCATGCTTACCTTAGGATATCGCCCTATACCTGATTCTCATAAGCAAAAAGGTATTTCTCAGTGGGTAAGGGCGACTTCAATCGCCCTTTGTAAAACAAGAAATAGAGATACTTTGGGAGGTTAAAGCCTCCCCTACCTATGTAGAGAGTTTTAACAGTTTACCGAATCTGGGATAAGCCCTCTTAGATGCTCTTGCTATCTAAGAGGATAACACTGATTATATACAACAAAAAAAATAAATGTCAAGCAAGATAGGCTCGAATAGGCTCCACAATCTCCTAATTCCAATATCATTGCTCGCCAAAAGGGGCCTATTAAGATTCATTTTTATCACTATCCTTTTTGTCTTTTTCCCGACTCCACCACTCTATTCCAAAGGCAGCTATAATCCCTATTAGCAAACCCAACACCCCACTAATAGCTATATTTTGCATTTTGTTTGGCTTAATAGGGTTTTTAGCTGCTCTTGCCAGGCTGGTTATTTTTATATCTTCTCTTTGGATAGATTCAGCTCCTTTTATCTGTTCTAATTGATAAGATAAGTTATTATACGTATCTTGAGCTAATTTAAATTCTCGGTTTATTCTTTGCTCAGTTATCACCTCTTCAGATAACTCTTTCTTTAACTTCTCAATTCTGGCAGGAAGGTCTTGTATTTGTTCTTTTAGTTGAGTTAATTCTTGTTGATAAATAGCTAAATTAACCTTAGAGCTACCAAGCTGTGTTTTTATATCCTGGTACACAGGATTTATATATTCAGATTTTACCTGTAGATTGCTCAGCGCATCTCTGGCTATTTGATTAGTTAACTTACTTAAAAGGGGATGTTTAGCAATGGATTCGGTAAGGATAATTACCTCTTTTTCCTCTTTGAGCTGTTGTTGAAGTTCTCTTACTTTAGCGTTTTCAACTCTTATAGAGTCTTGGAGTTCTAAAATCTTAATCTTGTTTAGATTATTTTTTAATGTAATGTATGTTTGTAGTTTATTTTTTTCATTTTCCTCAACAAATAACTTTGCCCAGGTATTAGCTATATCTTTTGCTAAGGTTGGATCTTTGTATTCCACGTTTATCTCGATCATACGAGTATCCCCTACTACTTGGATAGAGCTTATTTTTTCCAGAACCTCTAAAGAAATTTCTTTTTTATCTTTAAGATTTAATGTTTCAATGACTTTTTTCTCCAGAGAGGGGTCTTTTAAAAGTTGAGTGTATGCCTGTGGTGAATAAACCGGGGGATTAAAGATTCGAAAACTTAGAGATTCTTGATAAGATTTAAATTCCGGAGTTCCCCGTGAAGAAGGCAAAGTAATTATAATTCTCACAGTAGATTGATAAACTGGCTTTAGAATAAAAAAACTAACTACAGCGGTAGATATTACACAGATTAAAAATATTCCCAGAATAATGCCCTTTCGTCTAAATAATACTTCAAGATAATCTCTTAGATTTATCTCTTCAAATTCAGCTTGCTCCTTTACCATTTTTCCCTCCCGATAAATTAGTTACTCTCTCTCGTGAGTAAATTCCAAGGCCTATCCCTGTTAAACTCCAGATTAAAAGACCCAGTTGAAAACCATCCATTACTGTTTCTATTATACAAAATATTAATATACTGGCAATAGAAAGGGCAAGTCCAAAAGATAGATTATGTGAGGGGGAATTTTTGTGTCTGGATAGTTTTATTAGATATATTAACGGTATACATAGGCTAAGAAATAGAAAAAAAGCTCCACAAGATCCCATCTCTACTAAATATTGAAGATACATATTATGAGCAGTAGATCTTATGGCATCAGGAGCGTAATAAGGAGCTATTTTATGATAAGTGCCAATGCCTATTCCTAATAAGGGATGGTCTTTTATTAAAGGAATACACACATTTTTCCAGGTATATATCCTGATTTCCGCGGCACTGTATTTTTCAATTAGCACAGGAAGGTAGCTTTGAAAGAAAAGAAGACACAATCCTCCAATTCCTAACACTATTAATCCCATTTTCCAGTTCTTAACTAAAAGGTAAATAACTATCATTATTCCAATAGCTCCTATTCCACCCAGGGAATCGGTAAGCACAAGAGAGAGTAATCCCAGAAAAAGGAGAATAAGGAGAAAGGCATTTTCTTTTTTACTTTTTTCTTTCCAGGAGATAGAGGTTAAGATAAGAGGAAGAGTTAAAACTAAATAGGCAGCAAATCCGTTTTTTGCACCCAACAAGGAACCAATTCCGTTTCTGCCGGATAAATATAAGTGAAAGATCCATATTTGTAAGTTAACATTTAAATTTAGTAAATATTGAATAATTCCGAATCCACACAAAAAGAATAAAGAGAGAAATATTGAATTAAGAAACCATTTTTCTCCCTGCCTTTTTGTTGCCTCTCGCATAATAAAGTGAATTAATAAATAAAAACAAAGTATGGGGAAAGCTAAAAGGCTATTCATTCTATAAGGAGATGACAAAGCAGACACTAAAACAGTTATAAATAAAAATAGCAGGATAAGATTAAAGAAAAAAAAGTCACTGGCAAAGATTTTTTTGAAATTAAACTCTTTGACTCTCTTTACTATATAGACAAGTAAAGCAGCGTAAGATAGAGGAGGAAAAAGAGGTAAAAATAAAAGAAATATCCTTAACGTGTTATCTCTAGAATTTATCTTCATTTTTTAATTATTTATTATACCTAAAACTGAAAAATTAGCAAAGAGGCGGGCAGCAAATCATAGGGGCCTTCCTGAAACCGGAGATGCAGGATTGACTTTTCAGGGAAAATAAGTATTAATTCAAAATCAGGTAGATTACAAATGGATACTTTGTTTACCGTCAAAAATTTGCCCTTAATCAAAAGAAAGTTTATAATAAAATATATTAGGAAAGAATGCATATCCTTCATATTAGTCATTATATGGAGCGAGGAGGGACAGAAAGGTGTATCTTCAATTTAATTTCCCAGAGTTTGAAAAATGAATATAAGATTTCTCTTGTCTGTCCCGCGGGCGATAGTTTAAAGAAAATTCCTTTAAATGTAGAGATCCGCAAATTGAAAAACTGGATGTTGCACAGACCTTTAGATGCTATGTCGGAATTAAAAGAGGTAGCCTCAAGTATTGGTAAAAGAGCAGATCTAATTCAGGTCCATGCAGCTGCCGAGATGGCTTATCTAATAAAAAGATATCTTCCAGAAAAGCCGGTTATTTTCAACTGCCATGGTTTGCCCTCATACTTTAATTATTGGCTTGCCTCCAGATTTTTAAAAAAGGTGAGCTGTTCTGTTGTTCTTAATCCTCTTGATAAGGAGTTTTTTATTCGAGCTGGATTAAAAGAGGATAAGCTAATATTTATTCCCAATGGAGTAGGGAGAAGATTTTTTAATCGCTATAGCAAAGAGAAAGGCAATGATAAGATTATAGGTCTTGTGGGAAGATTAGTAAAGCAAAAAAATATTTTGTGGGCAATTAAAACCCAGGAAAAATACAGGTTTGCCTCTAAGCTTTTAATAGTAGGTGAGGGCCCTTTGCGTTCTTCCCTGGAGGGATGGGTAAAGAAGCTGAGAATAGATGAACAGGTTCATTTTTTAGGTCACCAGGATGAGATGGAAAATGTCTATCCTCTTTTTTCATATCTTCTGATATGTTCTCGAAATGAAGCTTGCCCTCTAACAGTTTTGGAAGCTCTGGCTTCAGGGGTCCTTGTATTTATTCCTGAATGGCTTCCCGGGATAGTGAGACTTTGGCAGGATAGGCCAGGTATATTTGTATTCAAAGATGGGGAGGATTTAAAAAGGCAAATTAATAAAAAAATAGGAGAAAATGAAAGAGAGAAAATTCGGGATTTTGTCCGTCTCTTTCTTTGGAAAAATATATTTAAAAAATATCAAGAACTCTATTTTAGACTTTTAAACAAAGGTAGCTTATGAGTACTACACGTAGACTGTTAAAATACTTTCGACCCTATTGGGGGTATCTTGCTCTGGGTATAATTTGCACAGTGATTACAACTTTAGCTACTTTAGTTATTCCCTGGGTAATTGGGAGAGGTCTCATTGATTCTGTAGTTTTAAAAGGAGAAAATCTTGCTCTTTTAAATCTTATCGCTATCGGATTATTGGAATTATTTATTATTAAGGGGTTGGTCTCTTTTGGGCAAACTTACTGGATGTCTTTAGTTGACTACAGTGTAGTTGCTGATCTTCGCAGCTCTGCTTATGAACATCTTCAGCACCTTTCTCTGAGTTTTTACAAAAAGAAGCGCACAGGAGAAATTATGTCTCGTCTGATAAATGATGTAGATGTAATCCAGAATGCTTTTGTTAATGAAATGAGTAATTTTTTTGGTAATTTTCTTCTTCTAATAGGGATTCTGGGGTTTATTTTTTATATTGACTGGCGTCTATCTCTTTGTGCGTTAATCATTATTCCTGCCCTGGCATTTATTATAAGTAAATTTAATTTCTGGATAAGAAAATCTAGCAGTTCAATTCAGAGGAAGATGGCTGATATTTCCTCTATTTTACAGGAGACAGTAGTGGGAGTTGAGGTTATAAAATCTTTTACCTCGGAGAAAAGAGAAATTGAGAGATTCCGGGAGGAAAATATAAAGAATCTTCAGTTAAGTTTAAAAAGGACACGCATAATTGCTATTTTAATACCTTTAGTTGAAATTTTAACTTTTGCTGGATTAATTTCAATAATATGGTATGGAGGAAGAGAAGTAATAAAGGGAGCATTAACCGTAGGAGAGCTAATAGCTTTCCTTGGGTATATCGGGTTATTGATTAATCCTGTAACTCAGGTAAGTAGAGTTTATGGTATTTATCAACAAGCCCTTGCTTGCGCAGATAGATTGTTTGAAATTTTAGATACCGAGCCTGAGATAAAGGAGCTTCCCAAAGCTGTGGCAATGCCGCGAATAAAAGGATATGTTAAGTTGAGGGATGTTAATTTCGCTTATGATGAAGGAGGTATAATTTTAAAAAACATTAATTTAGAGGTAAATCCTGGAGAAAGGATAGCTCTGGTAGGGCAAAGTGGGGTAGGAAAAACTACCCTGGTTAGTCTTATTCCTCGTTTTTATGATATTACTTCTGGCTCTATCAGTATAGATGATTATGATATAAAGGATGTGAAGCTATCCAGCTTGAGAAAGCAGATAGGCATTGTGTCTCAGGAGACCATACTATTTAGTGGAAGCATAAGGGATAATATTACCTATAGCAAGGTAAAGGCAACGGATGAGGAAATTACCGAAGCAGCAAAAAAGGCTAATGCTCATAATTTTATTGTAGCCCTAAAAAAAGATTATAATACCCAGGTAGGGGAGCGAGGAGTGAAGCTTTCAGGAGGGGAAAAACAACGTATTGCCATAGCAAGAGCCATACTGCGAGATCCTCGTATACTTATTCTTGATGAGGCAACCTCAGCTGTGGATACTCAGTCTGAGCTTTTAATACAGGAAGCTCTGGAGTGTTTGATGAAAGAAAGAACCACCTTTATAATTGCTCACCGACTTTCCACTATTCAGGGAGCAGATAAAATTGTAGTGCTCGATGAAGGAAAAATCAAAGAAATTGGTTTGCACCAGGAACTTCTTGCTCGGGAAGGTATCTATGCCAGATTGTATAATATGCAGTTTAATAGAGAAGAAAATGAATGAGAGAAAAAAAAGAGATATTCAGGCCAGTGTAATAATTCCTACCTATAATAGGGCAAATATAATAAAAAAAGTTATTGAAAGGTTATCAGATCAAACTTACCCTTCAGATAAGTACGAGGTTATAATAGTTGATGATGGTTCTGTTGATGATACCGAGGAGATGGTGAGATCAGTAAATACCTCTTGCAGTTTGAAATATTTTAGACAGGAGAGAAAAGGAGCCTCTGCTGCCAGGAATTATGGTATAAAAAAAGCATGGGGAGAAATTATCGTATTTATTGACAGTGATATTCTGGTCAATCGGAGTTTTGTAGAAGAACATATGAGTTATCACCACCAGCAAAAGGGTATAATTGTTAGAGGAGTGGTGATTAACATTGAAAATATAGACAATTTAGCCAATGAAAAAATGAAATTGACCGATATCTCTAGCGCCTTTTTTGCTACCGGGAATGTGTCCATAAGAAAAAAATATCTCTTAAAAGCAGGTTTGTTTGATGAAGATTTTAAAGAATATGGATGGGAAGATTTAGAGTTAGGGGTAAGGTTGAAGAAACAGGGATTGAAAACAGTTACCAGTGAAAGAGCTGTTGGATATCACTATAGAAAAAAGCCAACATTAGCCGATCTTCCAGATTTGTGTGCTAAAGAAAGAATGAGGGGACGCACAGCAGTCCTTTTTTATCATAAGCATCCAACTTTTGAAGTTAAGTGTATGACCCACGTTAGCTTTTTTTTCTTTGCTCTGGATCGCCTGTTAAACTGGAGCAATGGGATGGATAAAAAATGGAGAAAGAATTTACTATTATGGCTTGAAAAGCGCAATTTTCGGACATTGCTGAGTTTTTTTATGAAGATAATTACCAGTCACTCCTATATGAACGGGATCAGAGAAGCTATTAATAAACAATGAAAGCAGCAGTTCAGCCACAAATCACCAGGGAGTGATAAGAATTATTGCCTAATCTTGCTTATATCAAGGTCTTAATTATGATAAAGTCAGAAACTGTACTATTTTTATCTAATGGATATGCGGAGGATAATATTGCTTGCTGTATAATTGAAAAGCTTTTAATGGAGCATCCTTTTTTACAGATTAAAGCTCTGCCTCTGGTAGGGGAAGGAAGTTCTTACAGAAAGCTGGATATAAAGATTTTGGGGCCTTGCAAAAAAATGCCCAGTGATGGTTTTATAGCCGGGGGTTTTTTTTATTTTTTAAAAGATTTAAAAGCTAACTGGCTTAAGATGTACAGACAAAAGGTAAGAGCTTTGAAAGTGGAGCGAGACAGGGTCAAACTGGTGATTTGTGTAGGAGATGTTTTTTTGGTTTTAACATCAACTCTTTTTATTAAAAAGCCTGTTATTTTTCTTCCTACAGCTAAATCAGACTATATAAAAGAGCACTATTTAATAGAGAAATGGTTGATGAGGCGGAGTTGCAAGTTAGTGATTACTCGAGATAAAGGAACAGCTCTTTCATTACGAAATTATGGAATAAATGCAGTTTATTCAGGGAATGCAATAATGGATTGTTTTAAGATAACAGGAGAAGATTTTGGAATAGAAAAGGATTATCCCCTGGTGTGAATTGTTCCTGGAAGCAAAAAAGAAGCTTATGAAAATTTGAGAACTATTCTAAATGCGGTAAGAGAGATTTCTTTACAAGATTGGAAAAAGGCAAACTTTCTTTTGGCACTTGCCCCTTCACTTGATGTGGGAAAAATAAATGCAGATTTGCTAAATAAAAATCAATGGGTGGTAAAAGATTCAACTTATGAGGAGAAAAAAAAGGGATTAATTGCTTATCTTATTTCTTCAGAAGGAACAGGGATTAGAGTAATTCAGGGAAAATTTGGTGATGTGGTTAACTTATCCACAGTAGTTATAGGAACAGCAGGACTGGCTAATGAACAGGCAGTTGGTCTGGGAAAGCCTGTGGTGGCTTTTGCGGACAAAGGGCCACAGATTACAGAAAAATTTTTACGCAATCAACAGAAGCTTTTAGGAGGGGCCGTTTTTATTGTAAAAAAAGATGCAAAAGCTATAGCTCGCAAGGTCCTGTCGTTTCTTGAAGATTTTAGAGAATTGGCTAAAATAGCAAAAATTGGTAAAGATAGAATGGGAGAGCCTGGTGCAACTCCCAGGATAGCCACATTGATATATGATGAATTAGAAGCATTAAAGGGGAATATCCCCTGAGGTAGCTCAGGTCTTCAGATTTGCTAACAGGCAGACCTGAAGGTCTGCACTACATCTGCTTGGCTACCAAATTATCTGATTGCAGGACTACCAGACTACAAGACTATCGGACTATTATACTATTTCTAATATTAGTTTAGCTATTCTGCAAGATGCCCCACCCTTTCCCATTGTCCTTTTAAGTTGATGGGAAATTTCTTGCCTAAGAGTTTGATTGTTTAAAAGCTTCAGAGCCTTTTTAGCTACATCTTCTGGCTCAATCATCCCTCTTACCTCTGGAACTATCTCTTTTTTTGCTTTTTGGTTGGGTTTGGCGGCAAATTTAATTTTTTCACTGTATCTTAACACCATTCTTTTTTTAATTAAGCGAATAAGAGGAAGGTTATGAGGCAAAAATCCTGCTATTCCATCAAGAGGTATAAGTTCTGGTTTGTTTAAGGGAATAGCCACTACCATAGGGATTCCCAGGCTAGCTATTTCAGCAGTGTTAGTTCCGGGGATGGTAATTATCAGGTTAGAGATACTCATAGCATTGTACCTGTTTTCTCTAATAAGCTTAACTTTTAAATAAGGAATTTCAATTTCCCAGAGCTTTTTCTTTTTTGTTACCTTAACTTTTTCTTTGTTTAAAAGCTTATTCAGTTCATTTTGGGGAACAAAGGAAGATAAAGCCATAAGAAATTGAACTTCAGGAAATTTGTCTTTAATCAGTTTTGCTACTTTTAAAAAGAAAGGGATCATATACCCTATCTCAAATTCTCTGCTTCCGGGGAAAAAGGTAACAACCAATTTTTCTGGATTAAGATCCCATCTCTCATAGATTTTTTCAGGGGATAAATCTATGAGAGGAGCATCTACCATTAAATCCCCCACTATGGCAATTTTTTCAGAACCCACGCCTTTAAAAAGAAAATCCTCCTCTTTTTCCTTATCAAGGACCATAAATTTATTGAATGATTTTATCCATCTGGGTTTGGGAAGATAAGCAATGGCTGGAATCTTAAGTCGTTTGGAGAGAAGAACAGCATGAAAAGGGTCTCCTCCCAAGAAAACAACTACCCCCTTTTCTTTACGAGTGAAGGAAAAAGACCTTATTCCTAGAAGGACATATTTTAGATATTGACCTGGTTTTACTGTCTCGTCAATCTCGGGCCAGTTATCGACTACTTCTCTTTCTAATCCACTGGCATATTGACAGGGAGTTATTACTAAGATAATCTTTAAGTTTTTATCTTTTTGTTTTAACTCTCTGACTACTGGTTTAACCCAACCCGATAGCTCTCCTGGACTATTGGCAGTAATAAAAATTTGCATGGTTTTTCTCAAAATCTCAATCTCTCTTAGTGGCTGTGATAATTATATATAAAAAGCTTTTTTAAATCAAATAACAGAGAATACTCAGAAAAATTGAAAGTTGATGCGGATTTTGGATTTCTCAGGAGAAAAAATAGAAATGGAGAGTTTTTAATAGAAGAAACCTTAGAATAAAGAAGAAATGTAACTGGTATAATATAGAAAGATATTGCTCTCTCGCTACTCTAATGGATGCACTTAAGAACCTCTACTTTAATTCAAGAGCGTCCTTTAGACACTCATTAACTCTATGAATCCCATTTTTAGAAAGCATTCCAAGAACTTTAATGATCATTAACTTGTTTATGGTTAATAAAGATTCGCATTTAACAACTGAGGCAACCTTTATTCCTGCCTGAGCAATTTCATCTCCTTCTATAAGATATTGTGTTGGTTCTTGACTCCTCGAAATCTTAGACGTACAAATAGCTATAATTACATCATCGAGTCTTTTGTTGTTTAAATCTTTTGAGACAATCAAACCAGGTCTTAGTTTAAACTTTCTCAATTCCTCTGAAGGCATTGGAACTTTGCAAAGGACAATATTGCCCCTACCTAATTTCATCTTTAAAGACTTCATCATAAATGTCATTTTCAGAACTTATCCAATCCAAATAGGCTTTTGAACTCATCTGTATTCTTAAAAGTTCTTCCGCTTCTTCTCTATCTCTTAAATAGCTGGCAAAATCAATTATTTCCCTCAATTTACTCTCCGGAAGTGCACTAATTATTTCTTCAAGTTTTTGTTTAGATTTCAAGGTTTGCATATTAATCCCCCCTTTTCTCCGAATATCTTTATATGAAATATAGAGAATTGCCTCCCACCATTTCAGCATATGCGAAGTTGTGACCGAAGGAAGTAATGTCTCAAAGGGCAAGGACAGATATTTAAGGGCCTTTCCCTGATGCACTGCTATTTTTCCATGAGCTCTTTTACCTTCATAATGTTAATAATGTGGGCTCTTTCTCGCTCCTCAAGCTTCATAGTTATATATTTCACTACCTCTTCAATTTGGGGAATAAAGATATATTCCAGAGCATTAACTCTTCTTCTGGTCCAATCAATTTCTTTGGCTAACCTTTTTACCTCTTCCTCTTTCTGGGCTAACTCTAAAAGGGAATGCAGAATCCTGGTAAATGATCTTATGCCCTCATCCAGCCTCCAGTTACTTTCATAAAAGCCATAGGACAAAAGATCCCCTTCTCTTACTATTTTAAATTGGGGAGTTTTAAGGGGGGTGTAGCTTATGATTTCCAAAGATGTTTTAGCCTGGGTCCACATTAAACACTCTTCTACCTGTTTTTCTGAGTTCATCATTTTTGCATATTGGAAATCAAGGTAGGATTTTTTTAATTTTTCTTTTACCTTTTTTCTTAAAGTTCTTACCTCTTTAATCAAGGGAAGGAATCTTTGAATTAGCTCGTTTCTTTTATCTTCTAATAAATCATGAGCTCTTTTAGCTGATTGTAGTCTTTTTTTCTGTTGCAGAAGCTCCATTCGAGTAGGATTAAACTGAGCTGTTCTTGGCACTGGTTACTCCCTTTCTCTTCCATACTTTTCTATCCACTCATCCCTTACTCTTTTTAGCTCAGGCTTAGGTATAATCTTTAAGAGCCTCCATCCTATATCAAGGGTTTCTTGTACTGGTCTATTCTCATTTTCTCTCTGTCGGACAAAGTTTTCTTCAAATTCATTGGCAAAGGAAAGGTATTTTTTGTCTATATCACTTAAAGTAGCCTCTCCCATAACCAGAGCTAGCTCTCTTATCTCCATTCCTCGAGCATAGGTAGCGTAGAGTTGATTGGAGAGTTCTCGATGATCTTCCCTGGTTTTTCCTTCCCCCACAGCTTCATCCATTAATCTGGATAGAGATGGCAGAACATTTATAGGAGGATAAATTCCCTTATGATGCAGATTCCTCTGTAGGATTATCTGTCCTTCAGTAATATATCCAGTAAGATCAGGAATGGGATGAGTTTTATCATCATCAGGCATGGTAAGGATGGGAATAAGAGTGATTGACCCCTTTTTTCCTTTAATTCTACCCGCTCTTTCGTAAAGAGTGGCAAGATCTGTATAAAGATAACCAGGGTATCCTCTTCTTCCTGGAACCTCTCTTCTTGCCGCTGAAAGCTCTCTTAAGGCTTCAGCGTAATTGGTCATATCAATTAAGATAACTAAAATGTGCATATCCTTCTCAAATGCTAAGTATTCAGCGCAGGTTAAAGCCATTCTGGGGGTAGCTATTCTTTCAATTACTGGGTCATCGGCTAAATTAAGAAAAAGAGTAGCTTTTTCTATGGCTCCGCTTTTCTCCAAGCTGGAGATAAAAAAATTTCCTTCCTCAAAGGTTGTTCCCATAGCCGCAAAAACTACTGCAAATTCCTCCTTTTTGCCCAAAACCTTGGCTTGTTTAGCAATTTGAGCGGCTAATTGAACATGGGGAAGTCCGGATCCGGAGAAAATAGGTAGTTTTTGCCCTCGAGATAGGGTGTTTAGTCCATCAATGGCTGATATTCCTGTTTCAATAAATTCTTTTGGATAGGCACGGGCATCTGGATTTATAGGCTCTCCTCCTATGTCTAATCTTTTTTCTGGAATTATCTGCACTCCTCCATCTCGAGGTCTACCCCAGCCATCAAATACCCTTCCTACAATATCTTCAGATACTCCCAATTGGATACCTCTACCTAAAAACTTTATTTTAGGTCCCTTCACCCCGAGTTTGGTGGCTCTTTCAAATAGCTGAACCAGGGCTGCATCAGAGCTTATCTCTAATACTCTTCCCCTTCTTCTTTCCCCATCAGATAACTCTATCTCTACTAGTTCTTCAAAACCTACATCAACTACATTTTCTACCAGCATTAAAGGTCCGGTGAGCTCTTTTATTGTGGTATACTCTCTACCCATAACTTACTCCTTGCTTTCCAATTTACCCCGTTAGATAACAAGCATCTAACGGGGTTTATTTAGCTCTTCCTTTAGTTTCTGACGCAGATTTTCTATTTCTTTCTCCACATTTTCATCGGGAATATATTTAGCTTTAGCAATATCTTCCCTTATGGGAAGAGAAATTAGCTCATTTAAGGAAATGCCACCATCTAAGGCCTTTATACATAAATCATAGTAATCTAAAATTAATTTAAGCATTAGATACTGTTTTTTTATTGGGCTGTAGGTATCTATCTCGTGAAAAGCAAATTGTTGCAGGAAATCTTCTCTTATAGAACGAGCTGTCTCCATAGCTATTCTGTCCTGAGAAGACAGAACATCCAGCCCTACCAGTCTCACCGTTTCCTGTAGCTCATCCTCTTTTTGCAAGAGAGCCATAGCCTTTCTTCTAAGTTGTATCCAATCTGGAGCTACTTCTTTAGTGAAATAAGGTGTTAGCTCATCAAGATAAAGAGAGTAGCTACGAAGCCAGTGAATAGCTGGGAAATGACGTTGATAGGCAAGCTCGGCTACTAAAGCCCAGAATACCCTCACTACCCGTAAAGTTGCCTGAGTTACTGGCTCAGAGAGATCCCCACCCGGTGGGGATACAGCTCCAATAGCACTCAAGCTACCCTTTCTTTCGTCCTGCCCTAAGCAGATAACCTTCCCTGCTCTTTCATAAAATTCAGCTAACCTGGAGGGAAGATAAGCAGGATAGCCCTCCTCTCCAGGCATCTCTTCTAATCTCCCTGACATCTCTCTTAAAGCCTCGGCCCATCTTGAAGTAGAATCAGCCATTAAGGCTACATCATAGCCCATATCC